>CBFGPU010000385.1:0-3942 GCA_965650715.1 uncultured Haloferula sp.
GCGGCCCGATCTGGGACGGCGCGAAATTCATCTATACCGGAGGAACCTTCGTCGGAATCTCTCCGGACGGACTGAGCGGCTACCGGGTGCTGGATGGCCCGCTCTATGTGAGCCTGGCAATCCACACGCCACACGGCTACTTCGGCTTGATCCGTGAGATGGCGTACTCCCAACCGTGCCGTTCGGCGGACGGCATCCACTGGGAGACCTTCGGCGAGCGGCTGCCCGACCGGATCACCGGATTCGCCTGGTCCGGCCACCAGTTGATGGCCGTAGGCGAAGGCGGCGAGGTCTATACCAGCACGCAGGTGGATTCACTGCCTTTCTACACGCAGTTGATTGCGGCAGGCCACTCGACGGAGAGCGACCTGACGCTGGAGGGCGATGCGAACGGTGACGGGATTTCGAATGCGGTGGCGTACTATTTCGGGATGCCGTTGGATGGCCCGGGAAGTGCGGCGGAGCGCGGACGCCTGCCGGTGTTGCGGAAAACGGAGGGCGGTGGAAGCGAGTTGGTATTCCGGCTTTCCGCGGAGGAGGCTCCCTATTTCCTGGACCTCTCGATCGAGCGCAGCGGCGATCTGGGCATCTGGCAGGAGGTGGCGAGACGCACGCCGGGCGGCGCTTGGAGCGATCCGGCGGTGGGCGAAATCACGGAGGGCGGCTTCCGCAAGGTGACGCTGCCGGTGGAGGTGACGGAGGATCCGGGATTCTGGCGGGTGAAGGTGGGGGTGAGGGAGTGAGCCGGGGCTTGCCGCGGGGCGGGATGCGGCTATGCTGCGCGCCATGAGCAAGCCCCAACCGGAAATCACCGCCTACCTCAAGACCTTCTGCGGCTGGAGCGAGGGCGTCCGCGCGATCATGCGGAAGTACGACCTGCAGTTCGAGGAGAAGGACATCATCAAGAACCCGGCCTTCCGCTGGGAGATGGAGCAGCGCAGCGGCCAAGGCCTCTCGCCCTGCGTGGTGGTGGACGGCCAGATGCTGGCGGATGTCTCCGGCGAGGAAGTCGAGAAGTGGATGATCGAGAACGGCTATCTCCAAGGCAGCGATGCCGAGGCCGATGCCCCGACGAACTCGGCCTGCAGCGACGAGCAGCACGCGGCGATGGCGCGCGGGGAGGTGCCGAAGGTGCCGGGGAAGATCCGGTTTATCGGCTAGTCGCCGATCAATGTTCCAATCACTAATCTTCCAATTCAGGAGGGTGCGTTAGCACCACCCATGATCGGTCCGGAGGACGCAAACTGGAACGGACCGATGGGGGGTCAATCGTCAAACGAAGTGCGCTTCGCGGGGTGATGGGAGGGTGAAGGCCGGGGACAGGAGTGTCCCCTCTCCTTAGCGCTCCCGCCAAATGGGGGAACCTGCGATCTGCTTCATTCCCCGAACAACGCCTCCACCATCGCCACGCTCTTTCTGCCGGGTAGAACGCTGAGTTCCATCTGGTTCATGACGTAGGCGAAGCTGATGCCGCTGTCCGGATCTCCCAGCGTGTGGCTGCCGCCGGCACCGGGGTGGCCGAAGGCTTGGAGGGAAGGTCCGTAGAGCTGACGGAGCTTGTTGCCGGAGGCATCGAGGGGATCGAGCTGGCAGCCGCAGGAGAAGGCGGTGGGCTGGATGAGGATCTTGTCCTCGCCGCTGATGCGCAGGGTGGCGAGGGCTTGCCGGACGCTTTCTGTTAGAGGGCTTTCGATGGTGCCGATGGCGGCTTGGTAGAACTTCGCGAGGGCGGATGCGGTCCCCACCCCGCCCATGGCGGCGAGGCCGGCGGACCATGCCTGGGAGTCGTTCATTTCCTGCACGGAGCGCAGGCCGCGCGGCGAGTCGAAGGCGCGGCGGACGAGGCTGCCGGTGGTATTGAACTCGCGGTAGAAGCCGGTCTGCATGTCCTCCGCCGCGGCCTTGCCGGGATAGAGGCGGGCGACGCGGGGCCATTCTCTTTCGGGCAGGCCGATCCAGAATTCAAGGCCGAGCGGCGCGGCGATCTTTTCGTGCCACACCTGCCCGAGGGGCTTGCCGGTGAGGCGGCGGACCGGTTCATCGACGAGCGTGCCGAAGGTGCGGGGGTGATAACCGTGGCCTTGACCGGGACGCCATGCAGGAGCCTGGGCTTCGATGGCGGCGACGACTTCGGCGTGGTCCCATACGACGGGCTTATGATCGAGCGCGGCGAGCCCGCATTGATGCGAGAGCAGATGGGCGAAGGTGGCTTCCCCGACGGGGAAGGCAGGCCAGACTTCGCGCACGGGAGTTTCGGGGCCAAGGCCGCGTTCACCGAGGACCAGCAGGAGCGTGGCTGAGGACGGCCCCTTGGTGGCGGAATAGACCGGGACGAGGGTGTCCGCGGTCCATGGGCGGATCTGCTCTTTCTCGCACCAACCTTGGGCGTGGGAGAGGATCTCCTCGCCGCGCCACCAGACGCTCACGGAGGCGCCGAGTTCGCCGCGGCTGCGGAAGTTTTCCTCGAAGACGGAGAGCAATTCGCCGAGCGCGGACGGGGACACGGGGGAGAAATGACTAGTTACCAAGCACGAATTTTCAAACGAATTCAGGATTGATCCGGTAAGGCGGCATCGGTCGTATCGCATTCCTATTGCTCGCAGTTCCAAGGATATCCGCGATCATGTGTCCTTCTCATGATGAAACCGTTCTTCCTCGCATTCCTCCTGGCTTGCTTCGGCTTGGGAGCGGGCCGGTCGTGCTTCGGCAATGAAGAAGGCGCAGAGACACCCGGGGGCGGGACGCTCTACCTCCACTGCTTTTCACCCACCACCGGGCAAAGGATCGTCTACGATGACTCACCCCCGTATCACGGTGATCCGCCAACTCCTCCGAAGGCCCTGGTCTCCCTGAAGGTAGTGGTCGGCACGTCCTTCGAGGTGATGACCGGAGAACACAGCGGTGTCTCCGGGCGGATCGACCGGAAAGACGGCGCTCTGGTGGCGGCGTTCGAGAGCAGTTTTGGGAGCAGGCATCGTTTCGCCGGGACGGTGGAACCGGAGAAGATTTTCGAGCCCGAAGTGATGGCGTTTTCCGGTGCGGTTTGGGGCATCCGCTGCGTGGTTTCCACAAGCAAGGAGATCGGGCCGTTTCTAAAAGCTCAGGCGGAGCTGGACGCGAAACGCCTGGCGGAGGAGACGGAGCGATCAAAGCGGAATATCGAGCTCCACCGGGCGGCTCAGAAGAAGGCGCAGGAAGAGGTCGAGCCCGAGTGAGAAGGCCTTTCCACTGCGGGATGTCCGGCGGCAGCGAAACTTGCTTCTGCGGGCCGGTGGCTCGCGCCCCCAGCTCTCACTCCCCGCTGCGGAGGGCGGCGAGATCCGTATCCTCCTGCGCCGTGACCCGTAGAGACTCGTCCATCTCGAAAGCCCGCTCGAGGTGCGATTCCGCGCGCTTGCGGTCGCCGAGGACGGCGAGGTAACAGGCGATATTGTAATGGAAAAGCGGGTCCTCGATCAGGGTGGCGGGGCCGCGCAACAGCCAGTCGCGCGCGGCGAGAGTATCGCCGGTTTCGTGGAGGCAGTAGGCGGCATGGATGAAAAAGCGCGCCTCCTTCGGCTCCTTCATGCAGAGCAGGCGGCCGGTATCCGCGGCGGCATTCCAGCGGCGGGACTCCATTTCCGCGAGCAAGCGGAGCTCGAGCGCGTGCTTGCGCATCCGGTCCCGCGCCGACAGGGCGGAAAGTTCGGACAAGGCTTCCTCTGGTAAACCCAGTTCCAGCCAGCCCAGTGCGGACCTCAAGATACGGAGGTCATCCATCAATTTCACGCTAGGCGAAGCCACCGGGGGTGGCAACTCCGCATTTCACGGGGACGATGAGCAATTTCGATCCGTGGCAACGGATCCCGGAGGTGGTGACTTATGGCCGGCCCGCCTCGTATCGAAGCGAAACGGGTGGCCAGATGATCGGATGGAATCCTCCGATGCCGGGCGGACGCGGGG
>CBFGPU010000386.1:0-3941 GCA_965650715.1 uncultured Haloferula sp.
CGTCCCCATGCCGCCGTGGCGCAGGCCGACGACCGCGGCGATCACCACCAAGGCGGACTCCGCGAATTGGACGCGGGCGAGCCTTCCGACCTGCCCGCTCCCGATCATCATCGCATGGTTGAGGTGACGCCAGACGTGCGCGACGAAGTAGGTCGCGTAGCAGGCGAAGATCGTGCGGGGGGTGTCCGCGAAATCCTTGCCGAGCCAGATCGAGAAGACCAGCGGCCCCAGCAGGATGAGGCCGCCGAAGGAGCAAAGCGCGAAGCCGCTGCCATAAAGGTAGAGCCTGCGCCCCGCCCGTTTGGCCCAATCAGTATCGCCACGGGCCAAGGCTTCCGCTACCGCCGGCCAGGTGGGAGTGCTCAGCATCATCACGAAGCCGAGCTGCATGATTGTCATGGAAACGAACACGCCGTAGAGCGCCGTGGCCGCCGGTCCGGATTCACGCCCGACGAGCCAGCCGCAGAAACTATACTCCACGTAGCCTGTCACCAGCGTGCAGGCGGAGAACGCGAGACCGTCGGTGAAAAGATGCTTCGCCACCGGCACGCGGAACTTCGTCCAGGCCGGGCGTGTCTCGGGATACTTCTTCCACAGCGAGACGGTATTGCAGAGTTTCGCGATGACCACGGAGCCGTGGACCGCAAGAACGAGGTACCAGACCTGCGGCACGAAGAAGACGCCCACGCCCACCGCCAGCGCCGCCAGCACGTTGCCCGCCGCGCCCCACAGGTTGTTGGTGGCCGTCTCGAGGAGGCCCTCCCGGACGCGCTCGGTGAGGTTCAGCACGAAGAGCATCAGGAACAGGCCCAGCCCGGTCCAAAGGGCGGGCCGCAGCGAGCTTTCCTTGCCCGCATAGCCGCTGCCGAAAAGGTCGGGCAAGGGCACGAACCACAGCACCGCGGCGAGGATCACCCCGGCCAGCAGAGCCATGCCGGTCATCACGAAGAAAGCGGTCGAAGCCAGTTCGGATGCGGCACGGGTATTGCCCTTTGCCTTGGCCCCGGACAAGCCGTGGGCGAGCGAGGGCCCCACCCCGATCTGGAGCAGCGCCACCATCGCCAAGGTCATGTTGACCGTCGTGTAGAGACCGAACTCTTCCCGGCTCAACACCCGCACCGCCACCGGGATCGATAGCAGTTGGAACAGTGCCGTGCCGGCCTTCGAGAGGAAAGAGGTGGCCACCGCCAGCCGGATCGAGCGGTCCCGCCGGGCCGAGTGGCCGGCCCTCTCTTCCTCCGCGACGCCTGCTGTAGTCTCTTCGTTCAAACCGTCTTTTCTAACAGGCTCCCTTGCGGCTGAAGAAGGTCATCACCATGATCTGGAGATCGAGGAAGAAGTTCCAGTTCTCGATGTAGTCGAGGTCGAACTTCACGCGCTCGCGCAGGCAGGTGTCGCCGCGCAGACCGTTGACCTGGGCCCAGCCGGTCACGCCCGGCTTGATGTTGTGGCGCACGTTGTAGTGCGGGATCTCTTCCTTGAAGCCTTCGATCAGTTCGGGACGTTCCGGACGAGGGCCGACGAGGCTCATTTCGCCGCGGAGCACATTGAGGAACTGCGGCAGCTCGTCGATGTTCCACTCGCGCATGAAGCTTCCCACCTTCAGGCGGCGCGGATCGTCCTTCACCGTCCAGCCCGGAGTCCCGGCCGCTTCCGCATCGAGCTTCATCGAGCGGATCTTGAGGATGTGGAAGGGGCGGCCGTTCAGGCCGATCCGGCGTTGCTTGTAGAACACCGGGCCTTTCGATTCGAGGCGGACCATCAGGCAGAAGACCGCGATCACCGGGGCGAAGAGAACCATGCCCACCAGTGCTCCGACGATATCGATGGCGCGCTTGAGCGCGTTGTTGAAGGCGTGGTGCAGGGGCAGCTTGCCGATCCCGAGGACGGGCATGCCGTGGAAGTTCTCGATCTGCAGGCCGGAGACGAGGATTTGGAAGCAGCTTGGCACCAGCTTGAAGTCCACGAACTCCTTGCCGCAGGTTTCAGCGAGCAGGAGCATCTGGTGGCGGTCCATGCAACCGTCCACCGCCATGATCAGGTCGGCACCGGAGTTGCGGGTGATCTCACGGAACGAATCGTAGCCGCCCAGCACCGGCACATCGGCCGGGGGCTCGCAGTCGAGCTTCGCACCCGGCGGAAGGACGATGCCGTGGACCTTGATTTGATGGGCACGACCTTCGCTGAACCGCTCGATCGCGCGGCTGCACTCCTCGTTCCAGCCCACGAAGATCGCCTTCTGGCGCAGCGCGGTCGCGAAGGACTCGCGGCGCAGCACGCAGTAGAGGAACCAGCGCCAGCCGCAGAGCAGCGTCATCGCGATCACGGCACCGATCACGCAGTAAACGCGGCTGATCGCGGGATCGATCTTGAGAATCAGGGTCAGGCCCAGGAAGCCCACCAACCACAGCGCGCAGGTTTTCACGATCACCGTGAAGGTACGGCGGATCGCGAGGTAATTGCGCGGGTCGTGGACGCGGAAGTTCGCGAGCATCACGAGCATCAGCAGGCCGCCGAAAACGACGTGGCCGAGATAACCGCGGAGATTGATTTCGGGATCGCCCACCCCGATATGCTGGAGGTTGCTCTCGAAGCGGATCAGGTACGCCAGCATCATCGCCACGAACACCACGGCGGCATCGCCGAGGAAGCTGATTGCAACCAGCTTCTGGTGGGCCACCCATGGACGGTGGCGGTGGCGCAGCTCGTACGAGCGGGGAATGTCATCCTGGATGTCCGGAGACGGCGTCGCGTGGGACGCCTCCGCGGACGGTGCGGGGGGAGCACAGTTCATGGTTCGGGGGGATAGGGGGATTTGGATCGGGAGATCCGGTGAAAGCCGGGGGAGCCATCACTGGGGAAGAAGATAGCAGAACATGGGCCGGGGAGTCCATTACGTGATCGGGGAGGTGGGGGCAGCCCCCTCACCCTTCACCGCGGGCTCGTCCGCCACCGCCACGCCGGAACTCGACAGTGCCGGATGACTTATGGGGATGACAGGCTCGGGTGCGGAGTTTCCTTTGACTCGGAACGGATGTTCATTCCAGACAAATCCGATCAAATTTCCGCCAGACGAGCGGACGAGTTCCGCCGCTTTCCGGAGACTCCGGCGGTCGCTGGCATCCTGGCGCACCACCAGGCACACGCGGTCGGCATAGCGCGAGACCGCGAGGGCATCGCTCACCGCGAGAACCGGCGGACTGTCGATCACGACCGCATCGAACCAGCGGTAGGCGTCCTCCAGGAGCGCCGCGAAACGGGTCCCCGACAAGAGTTCGGCAGCATCGGTCCGCATCGGTCCGGAGGACAGAAGGTAAAGGTTGGGCAGGGCGGTGGGGAAACAGGCGCCGGCGGGGTCGGACTCGCCCGCGAGGTAGGACCCTAGCCCTCCGGCTTCCCCGTTCGCGTGCTGGCGGCTCAGGCCGGGGCGGCGCATGTCCGCATCGAGAAGCAGCGTGCGCTGGCCCTGCATGGCGAGGGAGGCGGCATAGTTCATCGCGCAGAGCGAGCGTCCCTCTCCCGGGACGGCACTGGCGAAAAGGACCGTTCTGGACCCCGATTTGCCGGGCGGCGGCAGGAGCACGGCACGCAAGCGCCGGAAGGTCTCCGCCACGGTGGAGCCGGGATCGGAAAGCAGGACCATGTCCCCTTCCCTTCCCGATTGCAGGACGGGAAGGCTGGCGAGCAGCGGGGCACCGGTGGCACGGGCCGCATCGGCAGAATCCCTCACCCGGCCGTCTCCGACCTCGAGACCGACCATCAGAACCAGACCGCCGAGCATGCCGGCAAAGGCAGCCAGGGGAAAAAGCACCATCTTCGCCGGCTTCGATGCCTTCTCCGGCACGAACGGCGGCTCTGCCCAGATGATGGCGGACGCTGCGAGCGCACCCGCGAGATTCGACTCCCTCAGGCGCTTGTCCACCGAGGCATGGAGTTCGCGG
>CBFGPU010000387.1:0-3941 GCA_965650715.1 uncultured Haloferula sp.
GGGAGATCGGCCCCACGGCCGAGCTGTTCGCCAGTCCGCGGACCGCGGAGTTCGGCCAGTTCGTTGAAGGTGAGATTCGCCAGCGCGTCCTCACGGGCATGGACCAGCGTGTTCTCCAAGTCGATCACGTGGACGATGCCGAGGTGGACGCGGCCCACCTCGTTGCTGTCGTCGTTGAGAAGCGCGGCGATCCGGTTCGTGTGGGCGACCTCGAAGACCAGTTCTTCCTGAAGTTCCCGCTCGACCGCGGCGTGATAGGCATCCGGGCCGGTGCGGCCGCCGCCGGTGTCGACCGGATTGATGTGGCCGCCCACGCCGACGGAGCGGAGCGCGTGGAGGCGATCCTCGCCGCCCGACTTGCCGCGCGTGTAGTTGAGGATCGAGGTGCCGCAGCGAATCAGGCAGTAGGGGATGAGCTGCTTGTGGGTCGGATCTGCCTCGGCCTCGGCCCGGTCCATGAAGAAATGGTTTTCCGGGTCCAGAAGCTTCGCCATCGCTTCCTCCACGCCGTGCGTCCGGATGCCTTGGAAGGAGCCGATCGCATCGAAAAGAGGGCGGGGGACGACTAGGACTTGCTCACCGGCATACTTGGACATGGGGCAGAGCTAAAAGTTCCAAGTAAGAAGTGCCAAGTGCCAAGGAGCAGCCGGAAATGAAAAAAGGCAGGGAGGGGCCTTCCTGCCTTTTTTGGAACTTGGCACTTTTCACTTGGGACTTCCGTCCCCTCAGTGGTCCAGCTTCAGCTTCTTCAGCTTTGGCTCGATGATCACGCGGCAGTAGCCGTTCTTGGACTTGTTCTGGAAGTAGTAGTCCTGGTGGTAGTTCTCCGCCGGGTAAAAGGTCCCGGCCTTCGTGATTTCGGTCACGATCGGCGAGGAGAACTTGGCTTGGGCGGCCTTTTTCGAGGCCTCGGCGAGTTCTTTCTGGGCATCCGTCGTGTAGTAGATCGCGGAGCGGTACTGGGTGCCCACGTCGTTTCCCTGGCGGTTGAGGGTGGTCGGGTCGTGGAGATCCCAGAACCAGGTGAGAATCTTCTCGCCGCTGATTTTCTTGGGGTCGAAGACCACCTGGACCACCTCGGCATGGCCGGTGGTCCCGTCGCAGATCTGTTCGTAGGTCGGATTCGCCGTCGTGCCGCCCATGTAGCCGGAGGTTGCGGAATACACGCCGTCGAGTTGCTTGTAGGCGGCCTCGATGCACCAGAAACAGCCCGCGCCCAGGGTCAGGGTCTCGGCTCCTTCGGGAACTTTCGGCATCGGGGCGGGCTTTTTGGCGTCTTCGGACATGGCTTTTTCAGGTTCGCAGGAGGCGAGGGTCGGGAGGAAAAGGAGCAGCGCGAACAGGTGGCGGCGTTTCATAACGATGGGAGCGGCAGTCGCGGGGCTTATTCCCCGGCCGAGGGTAGCCGGGAATGTCCTGGCGTAAAGGAGGGGTGGCGGAAGATTTTGCAGACAAACGGCCCCGGGCGAGGCATTTTCTCACCGGATGAAGGTTTGTGTATCCGCGGCATGGAAAGCCTGGCTGGCCGAATACGGCTCCAGGCTGCTTTTGTTCGCACGCGGCTGGGCACCGACCCGGGAGGATGCGGAGGATCTGGTCCAGGAAGCCGTTCTCCGCCTGTGGAACTACCAGCAGGACAAGGGCGGCGGAGTGCCCGACCTGCCGCTGGCCTTTTCCACCATCCGCTTCTGCGGCCTGAACCACCACCGCTCCGAGAGCCGCCGCCGGAAGCGGGAGGAATCCATCATTTACCTGAACGACTTCACCGACGTGTGGCTCGACCCTTCGGTGGAAGAGGACGAGGACGCCGTGCGCTTGCGCGACGCGGTCCGGAAGCTGAGCCCGAAGCTGGGCGAGGTCGTCACCATGAAGATCTGGGGCGGCCTGACCTTCGCCCAGATTTCCGAAGCACTCGCCATTTCCCAGAATACGGCCGCGTCCCGCTACCGCTACGCGCTCGAACAACTCGCGCAGGACATGCGCCGCCTGAAGGAGGAACGCCATGGAATCGCCTGAAGACATCGAAAAGGCGCTCGCCCGCTTGGTTCCTTCCGCCATCAGCGACCAGGGCCAGCGCTCGCTGGAAGACCTGATCGACAGCCTTGCTGCCGGGGAAACGGCGCTCGTGGAGATGCCCGAGCCGCGCCGGAAGCCCTGGGGCTGGATCGGGGGAGTTGGCACCGCCGCTGCCGCCGTGACGCTGGCCCTTTTCATTCCGGCCGGAGAGCCCGGAGGCACCGCCCCCTTGGCCGCGATCCCCGTCACCAACGAGGAACCGGGATTTTTGGTTTTGGAACAAACCAAGCACGTGGAGAGCGCCGAGCCCGAGGATTGGACCTCCGAGGCGGACGGCGTGACCCACCGTGCCTGGCGGGTCCGGGTTGTGAACCAGGAGCGGGTTCAGGATCTCGAGACCGGTTACGAGGTGCTCGTTTCCCATCCGCAGGACGAAGTGATCCTGCAGCCCGTCAACACGTTCTGATTTCCATGAAGTCCGCCATCCTGCTGTTGTGCGCTCTCGCCGGCATCGCCGCCGTCGCCGAGGAAGTACGCCCGCAGAAGGCCACGCCCGCCCCGGTTGCCGGAACACCTCGCCCGATGCCTTGGCTGGGCCTCACCGTGGGACGTCTCGACGACGCCATCCGGGCCCAGGTGCCGGGGCTGCCTCCCGGGATCGGGTTCATGATTACCACTGTCGAGACCGGCAGCCCGGCCGAGAAGGCGGGAGTGAAGCCCTACGACATCCTTTGGAAGCTGGGCGACCAGTGGATCGCGAACGAGGCCCAGCTCTTCACCTTGCTGCGGCTCCGCAAGGAAGGTGAGGAAACAAAGCTGGCGGTGTATCGTCTTGGAAATTCCCTGGAGCTTCCCGTCACCTTGGGCCGCCTCCCGGAGAACCATCTCCGCGGCAAATTGCCCGACCTGGCAACGGGCGAATTTTCCGAGGTTCCGATGAAGGTTCACAATCCCGCCCGGAGCACGGCCGAGATCGAGGCTCGCGACGGCAAGGCCATCCTGACGATTTCCGGGGGGATCAAGGAGGTGAAGATCGTCTCGTCCGAGGGTGGTGCGGTGATCTATCAAGGTCCGGTCAACGACGAGAAGGGAGTTTCGCTGGTCCCTGATCCTTGGAAGGTCCGGGTGCTCGCCTTGGAGCGGACCCTTGCGAACCGGGTGGGAGCCGTTCCCGTGCGCCGCCCGCCACGCATGCGCCTGACGACCTCGGATCCGGTGCAAGCCAGGGGGGCGGAAGAGTGATGTCGCGGGAAATGGTGGGAAGGGCCTTGCGTTTTTCAGCCCCGCTTCCCATTTTGCCCCGGCATGCATCCAGATTTGGCGAAATTGCTCGACGCCGGAAGAATCAATCAAGCCGTGGCGGGGCGTCTCGACCAGCTTTCCCCCGGAAAATTCTGTCTCCACAAGGCTTGGGGAGCAGGTAAGATCGTCGATTGGGACCTTCCCGCGAAGAAGGTCACGATCGACTTCGAGCAAAGCACCGGTCAGGTGATGGATCTCCAGTTCGCGATCCAGCGGACCGAGCCGCTCGATCCCGGCGATTTCCGCGCGAAGAAGGTCGAGCAGCTCGAAGAATTGCGCGCCTTGGCCAAGTCCGATCCGGTCGGGCTGGTGGTGCACCTGCTCCAGAGCCACGGCGGCACGATGTCGGTGGACGCCCTCGAAAAGGAGCTCACCGGCGCGGTGGTGCCGGCCAACGATTTCCGCAAGTGGTGGGATTCCGCCAAGCGCGCGCTGCGCGACAGCAAGCGGGTGGTGGTGCCCTCCCGCCGCACCGAGCCGCTCTCGCTCCGCGCCGGCGACATGAGCCCGGCCGACGCTCTGGTGTCCGACTTCGAACTGGCCCGCGACCTGAAGACGATGTCGAAGGCGCTCGAGGCGATCACCCTTGATCTCGCTCTCTTCAAAGAAGATCCGCCGGCCTT
>CBFGPU010000388.1:0-3937 GCA_965650715.1 uncultured Haloferula sp.
AAGTGCGCAGCGTGTCGATGCCGAGGTTGCCGGAAAGCCGGAGACTCGGCAGTCGTTCCCCTTCCGCTGACCGGGTCCGCGAGACAGCCGCGACCCAGCCATAGCCAGCCGAGCGCACGTCGGGACGCTGCCGGATCGTATCCGCGGGAATGCCGACTGCGAGCTTGCGACCGGGCAAGGGCACATCGCCCGAGCCCAACGAAAGGCCG
This sequence comes from uncultured Haloferula sp., assembly GCA_965650715.1. Lineage (GTDB taxonomy): Bacteria > Verrucomicrobiota > Verrucomicrobiia > Verrucomicrobiales > Akkermansiaceae > Haloferula. Next base: position 210 of record CBFGPU010000388.1, read on the forward strand.
CCCGGTTCGCGCCCGCAGAGCAGCGCGAGCCGGTTGCGGGCCTGGCCCGTGCTCTGTTCCAGCGAGGACAGCGAGGCGCGTGCGCTCTCCAAACTCGATTCGGCCTGGCGGAGCTCCAAGGCGTCGATTTCGCCAGCTTGGGCGCGCCACGAAGCCAGTTGCCGGGTCTCCTCCCGCGTCGACACGCTTTTCTTCACCACCTCCAGCCGCGACTCCGCGGCGCGCAGGTCGATGTAGGCGAGCGCCACTTCCGAGGCGAGCGACGCCTGTGCCGAGTGGAGGTTCTCCTTGGCCGCTTCGGCATCTGCGGATGAAGCCAGCAAGGCATGACGGTTCTTGCCGAAGAAGTCGATCTCCCACGAGGCGCTCAGCCCCGCGGAGTAGGCCACTCCCGATTGATCGTTGCCGCCGCTGACCCATGAGCCGGAATTACTACGTGCGCCGGAGTAATCGAGGCTTGGAAAAAGCGAGGCGCGTTGCGCGTCCCGCTGGGCCTTGGCCTGGCGCACCCGCGATGCCGCCGAAGCGACGTCGCGATTACCGGCCAGCGCCTCGCCGATCAAACGCGTCAGACGGGCGTCGCCGAACTGCGCCCACCAGCGCGAAAGATCGCGGTCCGGGGCCGCCGTCGGAAAATCCGCGGCATTCCGCCACGAGACCGGCAGCGAGACGCTCGGTGCCTTCGCCGCTCCCGGCTTGATGCAGGAGGACCCGAGCACGCACGAACCCGCGGCAACAATGAAAGCAATGCGGCGTCCGGTCGTTCTCATGCGGTTACATTGTCAGGAGTCACCTTTAGAAAACGTGAAGCCGCCGGATTTTCTCTCTTTCATGCCGGGAACAAAAAAAAGCCGCCCCCTTGTCGGGAGCGGCTTTTCGAAATCAGATCATTCAGCGGCTGCTGCTGCTGTAGCGGCTGCGGCCACCGCGACGGCGGCGCGAGGGGTTGCCACCACCGCCCTGATCGCCGCGACCTTGGCCCTGACCGCCACCGCGGTTCTGTCCGCCGCGGTTGGCATTGCCGGAACCCACCCGTACCGGGGCGGAAACACGCAGGCCCCGGGCATGCCGGTCGGCCAGCGCCTCGACGTGCCAGGAATGATCATCCCAACGCGGAACGGACATGCGGATGACCTTCTCGATCTCCCGCAGGTATTCGAGTTCGTCTTCCGAGCAGAAGGAAACCGACAAGCCGTCCGCACCCGCGCGACCGGTCCGGCCGATGCGGTGCACGTAGGCCTCGGGTTCGTTCGGCAGGTCGAAGTTCACCACGAGCCCCACGTCTTTCACGTCCACACCACGGGCGGCCACGTCGGTGGCGACCAGCACGGGGGTAAGACCCTTGCGGAAGCGGTCGAGCGCCTTCTCGCGCTGCGCCTGCGACTTGTTGCCGTGGATCGCGTCGGCTTGGAAGCCGGCGAGGGACAGGCTCTTCGCGAGCTTGTTGGCACCGTGCTTCGTGCGGCTGAAGACGATCGTGAGCTTCGCGCTGTCGGCCTTGGCCTGTTCGGCCAGGAGCTGTTCCAGCAGCGGGCGCTTGTTGTCCTTGTGCACGAAGGCGACGCGCTGCTCGATGCGCTCGGCGGTGGTCGTTTCCGGCTGGATGCTCACCCGTGCCGGTTCGCGCAGGATCGATTCGGCGAGCTGGACGATGTTCGGTGCCAGCGTGGCGGAGAAGAACAACGATTGGCGCTGCTGCGGGAGCATTGCCACGATGCGCTTCACATCGCGCATGAAGCCCATGTCCAGCATGCGGTCCACCTCATCCAGGACGAAGAATTCCACACCGGAGAGATCGAGGAACTTCTGTTCGATCAGATCGAGCAGACGGCCGGGAGTCGCGACAAGGACGTCCACGCCGGTGCGCATGGCTGCCACCTGGGGATTCTGTCCCACACCGCCGTAAATCAGGGTCTGGCGGAAGCGCACGTGGCGGCCGTAGGTCGAGAAGCTCTTGGCCACCTGCACCGCGAGCTCGCGGGTCGGTGTGAGCACCAGCGTGCGCGCCGACTTCTGTTTCAGCGGGCGCGGCTTTTCGTGAAGCGCATGGAGAATCGGCAACGCGAAGCTGGCGGTCTTGCCGGTGCCGGTCTGGGCACATCCGAGCAAATCCCGCCCTTCTAGCAGAAGCGGGATGGCCTGCGCCTGAACCGGCGAAGGCGTGGTGTATTCAAGTTCGCGCAATGCGCGGTGGAGGGGCGCAGCCAGCGGCAGCGCCTCGAACGTGGTCGGGGTCATGTGTTGGGGTGCCTGCCCGCGCGGAATCCCGGCGGCTGGCGGTGTCGATGAGCATCAAGGGAATCCCCGAACCATCGCTCATCGATGAAGACCGGAAAAGGGCTGGAACCGTCAATTGGCTCCTGTCAGCCGCAGCCGACGGTGCTTCCTTACCCCGCTTGTGGCCAGAACGCAAGTGCTTTCCGGCCGCACTTGCCAAGACGGCTGCGGATAGCCATGAAATTCGCGATCACTGTCATGTGGAATTTTCTCCGGCTCGTCGTCTTTTGCTTGGTCTCGATCTTGGCTTCTTGCGCGCCTACGACGCATCGTTTTCACGAGGCGTCCTTCACCCTGCCGTGGACATGGAGCGAGACCCGCTCACCCGTTCCTTTCTCTCTCGCGGCGGTGGATGCCACCCGCGATGGATATGATCTTTTCATGGTCGTCCACCGGCCGCTCCCGGGTGATCCTGCCGCGATGCCTTACGCAGGGTTCAAGCGAGTGGCGAGCGCTACAGCCGACAAGACGATCCAGATGATGAAAAAGAAGCAGGGCTTCCGGAACGTGAACGAGAGAAGCCGCGGCACCGGAGAGATCGACGGAATACCGACGATGGAACAAGTGATCGAGGCCAAGATGAGTTGGCCGGATGGCCAGAGCGGCGATGTGGTGCTGAGCAGCCGGATCTACGCGCGAAAGGGCGGGGTCTATAATTTTACCCTGAGGGAATCTGGTGAGAGCCACCGTAAGGATCCGGGCTACTTCAAGCGTCTCGTAGACACGGTACGCTTCGAATGAGAGAAACGCGACATGCGAAATCTCCCACCATCGTGATGCGTTCGTTCTGTTTTGTGGCGGCTCTCTTCCTCGCGTCCTGCAAGGCAGGCGACTATCGCTATGGGAAGGCGAACTTCAAGCTCTCGCCCGGCTTCTCCAGGATCCGCTCTCCCGGGGCATTCACCGCGATCGCCCGCACCGGAAACGACCCGGAGATGTTTTCGGTGGTTTGGGCCACCCACAACCGTGACCCCTTCAAGCTCACTCCGCGGGAGTGGAATGAGGAGGGCGACGCTGCTCTGAAGACCCTGAACGCGAACAAGGGTTTCACCGATGCCCGCGAGATCAGCCGAAGCAGCGGCTACAGCGGCAGGTTCCGCATCATGGATCACGTGCTGACCGGAACGATGAACAATTCCGGTTACTTTTCATCCGACGTGATGATGAGTTCCAGGCTCTACCACTCGCGGGACGAGGCGTATCTGTTCTTTCTCGCGCAGTTCAAAAAGGCCCATGCGGCGGATCCCTCGCGCTTTTCGCGGATCATGGCCTCGCTGCGCTTTGAATGAATAGATAGCGGGAGTTCCAGCCGGGAGCGGTGCTTTGGGGGCGAGGTGTCGGATTCGACACAGGAAAGGTGAAACAGGCGGGGCTGCGCCCATGCTACACCCTGATTGCGATTCATTTGGAACTGTTGAATATCCATGAGAATTGACATTGTCACCGATACC
>CBFGPU010000389.1:0-3936 GCA_965650715.1 uncultured Haloferula sp.
CACCCTGCGCACTGGTCCGACGAGCTGATCCAAACCATCGCCGAGTGCGACAAGGTGGCGAAGTATGTCGACATCCCGCTCCAGCACATCTCCGACCGCATGCTCACGGCAATGAAGCGCGTGACCAGCGGCGACTACATCCGCGATCTGCTGCGCCGCATGCGGGCCGGGATTCCGGGGCTCGGCATCCGCACGACCTTCATCGTCGGTTTCCCGGGCGAGACGGAGGAGGATTTCGAAGAGCTGCTGGAGTTCATCCGCGAGTTCCGTTTCGAGCGGGCAGGCGTCTTCCAATATTCCAAGGAGGAGGGCACGCGGGCTCACAAGATGGACGGACATCTTCACCACATGACCCGCAAGAGCCGCTGGAGCCGGGCGATGGCCGAACTTCAGAAGGTCGCCGCCGAGGTGAATCAAGCGCAGATCGGCAAGAAGGTCCGCGTGCTGGTGGAAGAAAAAGGAGTGGGCCGGACCGAGTGGGATGCGCCGGAAATCGACGGCTCCGTGCATGTGGACGAGGCGATTCCGGTCGGGGCGTTTGCGGAGGTGACGATCTCGGATTGGCGGGGCTACGATCTGGTGGCCGCCCGCTGACCCGTACGATCTAACTCGCCGCCCCAACTCCGGGTCATCTTTGTTAGATCAGGGGGGAGAGGTCCTCATGGTGAGCAGGTTTTGGAGAAAATTCATTCTTCGTGATTCCTCGCTAGCCATGTGGCGCAAAATCGGACATTCTAATCCCCGTAAGGGATAGTTGCACAGCCCCCCAAAAGGGCCCCCGGACACTGGAACGGTTCCCCCCTCCAGTGTCCGGGGACTTTTGTTTTCAGGCCCTTGCTTCCAAGCACAACGAGGGAAGCGGCGGTCACTCAGCCTTGGGTCACTTTCTGCCAATCCCAGGCGTTCATGACCTTCACGTCGCCTTGGAGCCGCGACTTCGGTCCGCTTCCGGAGCCCTCCACCTCGGTGATCACCGCCTCGTACTCCTCGCGCAGCACCAGCGGGTGCAGCAGCGAACACCAGACCTTGCCGGACTTGATGCTCATCTCGCGGTCCATGGTTTGACCACCGAGCGTGATCTCCCCTTTCACGGTGACATCGCCGCTGAACGCGAAACGGCCGCAGGGGTGGCCATTGATCGGCTCGCTCACTTCGTAGACCAAGGTGACCTTGCCGATGCTCTTCGGCGGGAAGATCACCTGCAGCGAATCCCCCTCGATCACCAGACGGTCTCCCGCGGCCCAACGGCGCGAAGCGGAGAACCACTGCGCCCGGGGTCCCAAGCCGTTGAGCGAAACCAATTGCTCCATCGCCGGCTGGAAGAGCTGCTCGCGGAGCTTCGACTGGAATTCCGCCGGGCCGACCTGGCGCGACACCCGCCAGCCGCGCGTCCCTTGATCGAAATCGATCCGTGCCGATCCCCCGCCCACGGCCTGGGCCACCGCATTCCCGGATTTTTTCTCGCCCTCCTTGAGGCGGGCGATTTCACCCGAGCGTTCAACGGCAATGCCCACGCGATGTGCCTGGCGGTCCATCACGGCCACCAGCTCCCAGTCCGCATTGGCCGCGGACGATTCCATCCCCAGGGCGGAAGTCACGGTACGCCGTGCATTTTCGTAGCTGCGCCTCTGCGTCACTTTCACCCCAAGATGGGTCGGAAAAGGCAGATCCCGCCGGAACCTCACCCCCTCGGCCGCGCTGTCCACTTGGGATGCCATGTCCGGTGCCACATCGCCGCCCGGGGTCGCCGGAGCATCGGGATCCGTGGCCCCGCGGAATTTCTCCCGCGCGGCATCCACCGCGAGCTTGGCCTTGTCACACGACGCCATCCCCATCACCCCCGCAAGTAGCAGAGCCGTGGCGACAGCACTTCGTAAACCGATCATGAATATCAGGTATCATGCAAAAAAGCCTTTGGCCAGAGCAACTTCTAAAGATTTCAGCTCCTTCCGGGTGTCGGGATCGTCTCTTTTTAAAAAATACCATCTCCTCGGGGTATACCTTCTCGCGATGCATGGTTTTTCCCGCCTCCCAAAGACACGTCTTGAAATATGACACGATTTGTCCACGCTGCGCTGCGTATGAAAATTCTTGGTTTCCCCCTAGCATCGCTCGTCGCCGCAGCGGCGCTGACGTCGCCTTCCGTTTCCGCAAAGGAAGGGAAGAAGGAAAAATTCTCCGACTGGGATCTCGGCAAGGTGGTCTTCGGCGAGAAGCTCGCCAAGAAGGACACGAAGGGCAAAGTGATCGTCCTGGAATACTGGGGCGTGAATTGCCCGCCCTGCGTCGCTTCCCTGCCGCACCTCGCCGAGATGCATCGCGAGCATCGGGACAAGGGTCTGGTCGTCATCGGTGCGGAGTGCCAGATGAGCACGAAGGACGAGATGAAGCCGCTGCTTGAAAAGGCGGAGGTGGAATACACCATCGTCGAAGGGGCCGAGGGGCCGATCGACGTGACCGGTATCCCGCGGGTCTTCGTCTTCGGCACGGACGGGAATCTCGTCTTCGACGGCCGTCCTTCCGGAACCGAATTCGAAACCGCGGTGAAGGACGCGCTCGCAGCATCGAAGGACAGTCCCACGGGCGAAGAAGCGGCCGCCACGGTCGGGAACCTGATCGAGGAGCGCTCTTGGACGAATGCCGCGGGCGGCAGCATCCGCGCCGCCGTGAAGACGGCGGACGACAGCAAGGTCACCTTCGTCATGGTCGGCGGCAAGGAAGTCAGCTATCCCTTGGAAAAGCTGTCCCAGGATTCCCGCGACATCATCGCCGCCGCCCTGAAGAAGTCGGCGACGAAGGCCGATCCCGCGGGCTGAGATCGATTGGAGCTGCCATGTTGGAATGCAGAGCCGGCCGGAAGGTCGGCTCTTCTTTTTTCAAATCGGGCGGGCAGCTTGAGATTGCCGCCCCACATTCCCACCGCGGCGGTGACCGACATCGACCGCACCACTCTTGAACAAGAAGTGGTGGCTCGGGACGGAATCGAACCGCCGACACGCGGATTTTCAATCCGCTGCTCTACCGACTGAGCTACCGAGCCTTTTGGGATGTTTCCCGCCGAAGGCGGGGCGGGATTTAGGAGGGAGGTCCGGGTTTTGACAACCGAAAAGTTGGGGGAATCTCACCCCATCCCGCGGCCTTTCCGCCCCGCCCTCTTCCTTCGGCTTCACGGGGCGTCGCGATGCGCTCGCGACGCCCCATGTTTGCAGTGCCACTCCCTCAGTCGAACTACAACAAAATCACGACCATTGGTCCGCTGACTCTGTGATGCGCGTGTTCTCGTTGCCCTCCGTGAATGAAGAATCGAGGTACGATGAAAATCGGATGAATTGGTGAGATCGTTGCCCTGGTCCGCGATCACGTAATGGTGGACGGGGGCAAAATCGGCCACGATGCGCGGCGTAAGGGATAGTTGCACAGCCCCCCAAAAAAGGGACACGGCCCCCGGACACTGGAACGGTTCCCCCCTCTAGTGTCCGGGGACCTACTCTCCCTCAAGGTGGATCCCCCCGCTGTGCATGCCCGCTCTTCCCTGAAGAAAGAGCGATCGGTACGCCGACCACTTCACCATTCGTCGCGCAGATCCTGGTTCACGCGCCGGCGCTCGGCGCGGTGCTCGATCTGGCGCTTCTGTTTCGGCGTGAGTTCTTCCTCCCGGTCGCGCCATGAGCGGCCGGAAGAGCCCGCCATGATGCAGCCGAGCGGACGGATCTCCGCGACGATTTCGGCAAGCCCGAAACGGTGGATCTGCTCGCGGACCTGTGCCGCATTCTTGTAGGCGACTGGAGTTTCACTGAGGTCCGGTTGGCCACAGAACCAGCGGACATCGAGTCCGGCCGTGCCGCGTTCGATGGCGGTGCGGCGCGAGGCTTGGTCGGGAAATTGCCTGCGCAGGGCGGTGCGCGAGAGATTCCGTCCGGCGCCGTGCGGGGCGAA
>CBFGPU010000390.1:0-3931 GCA_965650715.1 uncultured Haloferula sp.
AAGATCCGCTTGGAGCAAGAGGAGGCACGCCATGCCGGACCGGAGAAACTCGCCGCGCTGGAGGCGATCAAGAAGCGCTTCTACGAAGACATGCAGCACCGGATGGAGGTGTTTTTCGCGGGGCAGCATGCGTGAGGCGCTACTTCTCGCCGGACGGCACGACAATCTCCGTTTCGAGCGAGAAGGGCACGATCTTCGTCGGGAATCCGTCGGCACCCCATTCCAGCTTCTGCACGCGGGTGCTGCGGCCGCGATAAGTGTATTCCTTAGAGGTCTTCGCGTGATAGGCGATCCAGTCCTCCTTGCCATCGGGGGACTTGAAAAAACCGTGATGGCCGGGACCGAAGACGCCTGCGGCATCGCTCCGTTCCAGCAGGGGCTCGGGTTCCTGGGTCCATGAGGCGGGATCCAACGGATCCTTGTCGTCGGTCATCCACACGTAGCCGACCTTGTAGTCCGGCTTACCGGTGTCGCAGGCGGAGTAGGTCAGGAACAGGCGATTGCCGTGCTTGAGCACATACGGTCCTTCCCGTACTTCCTCGCAGCCGAAGCCGGAAGCCGGGATCAGCACACGCTGCCCCTCCAGCGTGAAAGGGTCTTTCATCCGTGCGATGAACAGACGATGGCCCGGATGCCCGGCCCACACGAAGTAATGCTGCCCGGCCTGCTCGAAGACCGTGCCATCGATGGCGTAGAATTCATCCTTCGGATCGGTCAGGATCTGCTTCGGCTCGCCGTAGGGGCCGATGATGCGGTCCGTCCCGCTCTCGGCCACGAACATGCGGTGCCGGGCGTCCTCGCCATCGGTCTTCGTGAAGTAGCAATACCATCTCGTGCCCTTCGGACCGGGCAAGCGGTGGAACTCGGCGGCCCATACCCCCTTGCCTTTCGCCCACACAGTGATCGGTTTCGCGTCCTTGAGACCGGCAACCGAGGGGGCGCTCCAGAGTTTCACTCGATCGCCTTGGGTGGTGGACAAATGATACCTCCCCTCGGCAAAGCCCATCCATGGGTCGGCCGAGGGATTGAGGGGGTTGCGGAAGGTGGCGGGCTCCGCCGGGACCTGAGCGATGCCGGAGAGGAAGAGGAGCAAGGCGAGTTTCATGGATCATTCTACGCGGCGAACCTGCGGACGTCTGGCACGGGGTCGTGTCAGCGAGTTTGACGTTGGCTCCGGGGAGCGCATCGGCCCAAGCTCGCGGCGTGAGCGCCTATACGTCCCTCGAAGCCCTTTTGCACGATGCCTTCTGGGCGGAGGAAGGTGAGCCTGCGGAACTTGCCTTGTTGGACGAGGTGCTTCGCGAGCATCCCGGGCCCTCGCTGGAGGTCGGGTGCGGGTCGGGGCGGCTGTTGCTGCCGCTGCTGCAGAAGGGACACGATGTCGAGGGGCTGGAACTTTCCGGAGAGATGCTGGCGATGTGCCGGACGGCCGCGGAAGACCTGTCGCTGGAGCCGGTGCTGCACGAGGGCGACATGATTTCATTCGACTCCGGCAAGCGCTATCAATCGCTTCTTCTGCCAGCGTTCACGCTGCAGCTCGCGGACGATCCCGCCGCCGCGCTCGCGCATTTTCATAGCCTGCTCGCACCGGGCGGAGTGATTTACCTGAGCGTCTTCATCCCCTTTGCCGAACTTCACAAGGAACTCCCCGAGGGCGAGTGGTATGAAGACCACCGCATCCCTTGGGCCGAGGGCCGGACCGCGGTCATCCACACGCGGCACCGGCTGAACCGGAAAGACCGCATCCTCGACCGCGAGCACCGCTACCGGCTGCTGGAGCCGGACGGCAGCGTCGCCGCGGAGCATATCTCGCGGCAAACCTTGCGCTGGTTCACCGCGCGGCAGCTTCGCGGCATGCTGGGGAAAGCGAACTTCGAACCGATCCACGCGCTCGCCGACTTCGATCCGGAGGTGCCGGTGGACGATGAGGCGCAGATCATCACGGTGGTCGCGCGGAAGTGACGCGACCTTCCAAAGTTGCGGGTGGGAGAGGTCGCGCGCAGCCTTGTCCTCCGGAGCTTTCGGGCAGCGCGCCCGTCCATATCCGGGTGGACTCTGACCAGGGGGCAGATTCTCCCCTTCTGCCCGGACACCCCCGTTCACAACTTTGGAAAGTTGTGCCACTTCCCGGCCCTTGCGGGCGGGGGAAATTCCTTCAATCTTCCTTCATGCGCTTTCCTCACGGCCACCTCGCCTACTGCACGAATATCCACCCGGCGGAGGACTGGAGCAGCACGTTCCAGGCAATCTCCACGCATGCGATGAAGGTGCGCGACCTGGTCGCTCCCGACGAGGCCTTCGCCATCGGGCTGCGCCTCTCGGCCACCGCCGCTTCCGAACTCCTGCGCGGCGACGAATTGCCGGCCTTCAAGGACTGGCTGACGACTCAGAACGCCTACGTTTTCACGATCAACGGATTTCCCTACGGCGATTTCCGCGCGGGCACCCCGGTGAAGCGCAATGTCTTCCGCCCCGATTGGACCGATCCCGCGCGGCTGGAATACACGAAGGAACTTTTCACGATCATCTCCGAACTCGTGCCCGAGGACATCGAAGGCTCGGTGTCCACGTTGCCCGGTTCCTTCAAGGAGTTCGAGGCGGACGAGTCGCTGATCCACCTGCAATTGATCGAACTGGCGAAATTCCTCGACGCTCTGAGCGAGGTGTCCGGCCGCGATCTGCACCTCGGCATGGAGCCGGAGCCGCGCGGACATTTCGAGAATACGGAGGAAACCCTGCGCTTCTTCGACCGCCTGCTGGACGCCGCGCCCGATCATGAATTGATCAAGCGCCGGATCGGCATCAACTACGACTGCTGCCATTTCGCGCTTCAGTACGAGGATGCGAAGGAGTCGCTCAGGGCATTGCGGGGCGACGGCCTGCGCATCTCGAAGATCCATCTCTCCGCCGCGCTCGCGCTCGACCCGCGGGTTCCCGAAGCGGTGTCGGCCGTGAGCAAGTTCGACGAGCCGACCTACTTGCACCAGGTCCTCGCGCGCTATCCGGACGGGCGGATCGAGCGCTACACCGATCTGCCCGATGGGATTGCCTCGCTGGAAACGGCGGACGGCGCGGCGGCGGAGCAGTGGCGGGTTCACTTCCACATCCCGCTCGACGCCGAGCCAGCGGAGCCTCTGAAGAGCACGCGCCAAAACTCGCTGGACGCGCTGAGCCTCGCGAAGGAGATCCCGGACCTGTGCCAGCATTGGGAGATCGAGACTTACACGTGGGGCGTGTTGCCGCAGGACATGCAGCGTCCGGTGGAGGAACAGATCGCCGGGGAGTATCGCTGGGTTCTCGCCGGATCATGAGCAGGCCCGGGAAAGTCAGGGCGCTGCTGGCCACGCTGCGGATCGCGAATGCGCCGAGCGTGGTGAGCAATGTGTTCCTCGGGTGCATGACCGGTTGGGCTGTTTACCACTTCTGGGCGGACCCGAGGCAATACGACTGGGTTCTCACCTCCATGGCCTGCTTGAGCGGTGTTCTGCTCTATTTCTCCGGCAATCTTGCCAACGATTGGTTCGACCGCCGCTGGGATGCCGAGAAGCGACCGGAGCGAGCGCTTCCCGCCGGGCTTTTCCGGCCTTCAAGCTACCTCTTCTGTGCTGCCGTCCTCGCCGTGGCAGCGGTTTCGCTGGCTTTCACACTGGGGCTGGCGAGTGGTGGCACGGCGGTCGCCATATGTTTGCTCATCGTCATCTACACATGGTTCCACAAGAAGGCGATTTGGGCGACTGTTCCGATGGGCCTGTGTCGCGCAGGCCTATACTTCCTTGGCTACTTCGCTTGGTGGGAACTTCCATTTTCGGAGCTCCGCTTGAAATTCCGCATGACTTCCGTCAATGTTGTCGAAGAGATTGCGGAACGATTGCGGCTCCCCGGGGCTTTTGCCACAGGACTCTTCTGCTACATCGTGGGGCTGTCCCTTTCG
>CBFGPU010000391.1:0-3926 GCA_965650715.1 uncultured Haloferula sp.
GCGAGAGCGACCGAGCGGAAGGCGATGCCTTCCTGCAGAAGCTCGGGACCTTCCTGCGCGAGCGGACGGATCCCGATGCGATCGACCGCGAGGGCGAGATTCCCGACGAGGTGATGGAGGGGCTCGCCGCGCTCGGCGCTTTCGGCATCAAGATCCCGAAAGACCTGGGCGGGCTGGGGCTTTCGCAGACGAACTATTCACGTGCCGCAATGTTGTTGGGCGGGCACTGCGGCAACCTCACCGCGCTTCTCTCCGCCCATCAATCGATCGGGATTCCGCAGCCCTTGCTGGTTTTCGGCACGGAGGAGCAGAAGCGGAAGTATCTGCCTCAGTGCGCGGCGGGAGACGTCTCGGCCTTCGCGCTCACCGAGAACGAAGTGGGCTCGGATCCCGCGCGGATGAAGACGAGCGCCAAACTCTCCGAAGACGGCAGCCACTGGATTCTCGATGGCGAAAAGCTGTGGTGCACGAACGGCCTGAAGGCGAAGCACCTGATCGTGATGGCACGCACGCCGCTACCGGACAAGCCGCATGCGATCACGGCGTTCATCGTGGAGACGGCGTGGCCGGGCGTGGAGATCGTCACGCGCTGCCGCTTCATGGGGCTCAAGGCGCTCTACAACGGCGTGATCCGCTTCACCGGTGTGAAGATTCCCCGCGAGAACGTGGTCGCAGGCGAAGGCAAGGGCTTGAAGGTCGCGCTGACCACGCTCAACACCGGGCGGCTGACCTTGCCGGCGGCTTGCGTGGGTTTGTTGCAGCGCTGCCTTGATATCGCCCTGACATGGTCGCGCGAGCGCGAACAGTGGGGACAAATCATCGGCAAGCACGAGGCCATCGCGGGCAAGCTCGCCGACCTCGCGGCGGACGCCTTCGCCACTGAAGCGATGGTCCGCTACACCTCCGCGCTGGTGGACCGGGACAAGCATGCCGACATCCGACTCGAAGCGGCGATCGCGAAACTCTGGGGCACCGAGGCGGGATGGCACGGGGCCGACAGCACGATGCAGATCAAGGGCGGCCGCGGCTACGAGACCGCGGATTCCCTGCGGGCCCGGGGCGACAAGCCCGACCCGGTCGAGCGCTTGCTGCGCGACTGCCGGATCAACACGATCTTCGAAGGCTCGACCGAGATCATGCATCTCTTCCTCGCGCGCGAGGCGCTGGACCCGCACCTGAGACGCGGGGCGGCAGCACTGGATACCCGCAAGGCGGCCGGCGAGCGGCTTTCGGCGGCGATGAAAGCCGGGATCTTCTATGCGGGATGGTATCCGAAGCGCTGGCTGCCTTCGGGCGTCTCCATGCCGGACGATCTCGATCCGGGGCTCAAGCGAGGATTGAGGAATGTGGCGCGCCTCAGCCGCAAGCTCGCGCGGACGCTCTTCCATGCGATGGCCGGAAACGGCCCGAAATTGGAGCGGCGGCAGCTTCTGTTAGGCAGGCTTGTCGATGTGGGCGCGGAGCTTTTTGCGATGAGCTCGTCGGTGGCCTATGCCCACTCGCTCAAGGACGAGGCGTCGATCCGGACGGCGCGCTATGTGTGCCAGCGCGGCAAGCGGCGGGTGGAGGCGTTGTTCGCCGATGCCTCGCGCGCGCCGGATGGCGAGGCTTACCGCTTGGCGAAGGCGATGCTGAATTACCAGCACGCGCTTACACCGGATGCTCAATGACTCCCTGGTTGAGAGCTTCGACGAGCAGGGTCCGGGTCGGGCGGTTGAGGTCGAGTCCCATGGCCTCCGCCGGGGTGACCCAGCGGTAGTCCTGCGCTTCCTCGTTGAGGACGATCTCCCCGCTCTTCACGCGGGCGACGTAGTTGAGGAGGAGAAAGTGCTCGGGACGGAGAAACTCGTGGGAGTCGATGCAGTCTTGCACGATCACGAAGCGGATGCGGTCGATCTCCAAGCCCGTCTCCTCGCGGATTTCGCGGCGCAGCGCGTCCTCGGTGCTCTCGCCGCGGCGGATTTTGCCGCCCGGGATGCCCCAGCGGTGACCCCACTTGTGGGTGCGCAGCATGAGCAGCTTGCCATTGCCGTCGTGAAGCAACGCGCCCACCGTGGCCACAGGGCGCGGACGCCAGCCAGGCCGGCCGACGAAGCGGCGGAGGGCGTCGAGATCCGGCACGGTGAGATCGGGGCGCGATTCGGAAAGCGGGCCGGCGAGGGTATATCCGGTGAGCACCGCGATCGACGTGAGCTTGCCGTGACGGGCGGTGTCGATGTCATGCGTCATGTCGCCGATGAAGGCGGTTTCCTCCGGCACGAGCTTGTGCTTCGAGATGATTTCGAGGATGAGTTCCCGCTTGTCGAGCACGCCGGAGTAGGTCGCCTCGAAGAAATCCGTCAGGCCGAGATCGACGAGTTGTTTCTTGAAAGCCTCGCTATCCATGCTGGTGAGCACGAAGGTGCGGACACCGTGCTCGCGGCACCATTCCAGCTTTTCGCGCGCGTGCGGCAGGATCGTTACCGGAGCGGTGCTTTCCGAAAACGCCTTGCGGAAGTGGACCTCCAGTTCCGCAAGGGGCACTCCGGGCAGCATTTCCTCGTAGAACTCGCGATAGGGAAGCCGGAAGACCCTGCGGAACTCTTCGCGGTCGAGCGCGGGCTTGCCGTAGAGCGCGAGGACATGGTTGGTGGCTACCAACACCGGAGGCAGGTCGTCCACGAGCGTGCCGGACCAGTCGAAGATGAAATTGCGGAACATGCGGCAGGGCTCCGGAGAGCATTTGGCGGGTAGCGCTTTCCTACCTCCGCAGGTTCCGTGAAGGAAGTCCAATCCGGTCATGGTTCGCAGGGGAGTTCGCCTCGGCACGCCGGGGACGCATGCCGCGAGGCGGGCTCTCTCGGTGCGCCGGCAGTCCTTCTGCCGGAAGTGGAATCCTTTTTCCTTGCTGGCAGGAGAGGGGCGGCGAAAATCCAGTCTCCGTGTCCTGATGTCAGCTACCGTTCACACACCTCGCTCCACCCATGCCCGGTGAATCCCTACCCTCCTCCGTCAGGCAGTTCATCTCACAGCGCCTATCCTCGGTGGAGCAGTTGGAAATCCTTCTCCTGCTCGCGAATCAAACCCGGGCCGATTGGACGACGGAGGAAATCTACAAGGTCGTTCTCAGTTCGAGAACGTCTGTCGCTCAGGGGCTGGAGAAATTCACGGCCGAGGGCCTGCTGGAGAAGTCCGCCGAGACGCCTCCCGCCTACCGCCTCCGGTCCTCAAGCGATGTCCCGGTCATCAACGAATTGCGCCATTGCTACCAGGAGATGCCGGTCCGCGTGATCGAGGCCATCTACCAGAAGAACCGCGATGCCGTTCAAGGCTTTGCCGACGCCTTCAAATTCAAGCACGAGCCATGATCCCGATCTTCATCTATTCCCTTTGTTTCCTGACGTGCTTCGGCTGCGCTCTCCTTCTCTGGCGAGGTTTCCGCCGCACCCGCTACCGGCTTCTGTTCTGGAGTTCGCTGTGTTTCCTGATTCTGGGCCTCGGCAACCTGCTGTTATTTGCGGACCTGGTCCTCTACCCCGGAACCAACATGCTCGTCGTGCGGAATGTCGTTACCCTGGCGGCGATTCTGGTGCTCCTGTTCGGCCTGGTCTTCGAATCCCAATAACTTCCGCGCCATGTTGGAATCATTTCTCTCCGGAGCCATCTGCATGGGGTTCCTCGTCATCTCGCTGTTTTTCGTGAGGTTCTGGAAAACCACCCGCGACCGGCTTTTCCTCTTCTTCTCGATGGCGTTCGGACTGCTGCTGGCGGAACGCATCGCCAGAGCCACCCTTCACCTCGATACGGAGTGGATCCCGGCGGTCTACATGTTCCGGCTTGTCGCCTTCGGGCTGATCCTCTTCGCGGTTTTCGACAAAAACCGACATGGCTAGCCCCCGGTTTGGGGAAAATAGACCGCAATTGCGCTACGCCCCTCACCCCACGGC
>CBFGPU010000392.1:0-3911 GCA_965650715.1 uncultured Haloferula sp.
GCCGGAGATGATCCGGAAGATAGGTCTTGTGACCGGCGGGGCGGGTTCGGAAGTTGCGTCGTGCGCGCCTTCCGCGATCGACACTTTCATCACCGGGGAGGGCCCTCACTGGAGCTATCCGCTGGCGGAGGAGCTCGGCATCAACCTCCTTTATGCCGGACACTACGCCACCGAAACCTTCGGCGTGAAGGCGCTCGCCGCCCGCCTCTCGGCGGATCACGGCATCCCTTGGTCCTTCATCGACCGGCCTACCGGCCTTTGAGCCCATGGAGGAGATCACGCCCGCCTTCTTCGAGCGGCATCCGGTCGAGTGCGCCCGGGACCTGATCGGCGCGGTCTTCCGCTGGCAGGGCTGCTCGGCCCGGATCGTCGAGACGGAAGCCTACGCCGCCGAGGGCGATGAAGCCTGCCACACCTTCTTCCGCCCCGGAGCGCGGCGCTTTGTCGCGGAACACCCGTCAGGGACCGCGTACGTTTACCTGAATTACGGCGTGCACTGGCTCTTCAACGTCCTCGCCAAGGGCCCCGAGATGGGTGGATTCGTCCTTTTCCGGGCCTTGGAACCGGTGACCGGGATCGACCTGATGGTGGCGCGACGCGGCCGCCCGGCCTTGTTCTCGCTTTGCAGCGGCCCCGGAAAACTCACCGCGGCGCTCGGGATCGATGGCTCGGTCCACGGCTCCACCTTCCTCGACGGAGGAACGGAGACGGGGATCAGCCGGGGGCGGGCAGGGGAGATCGCCGCGGGGCCGCGGATCGGCATCACACGGGCCAAAGAACTTCCCTGGCGTTTCCACGAGAGCGGAAATCCACACGTAAGCCGTTGATGGGGAGGTGGAGCGGGTGAAGGGAATCGAACCCTCGTATGCAGCTTGGGAAGCTGCCGTTCTACCATTGAACTACACCCGCCGGTTTGGCGCGTGCCTGCGGCCTATCTCCCCGCCTCCCGGAAGGCAATCGAAATCCATGCAAATTGCCGCCCTCCGTGATCGCGTAGGAAGCTTCGGAATACCGGGAAATCACGCAAAAAAGAGCTTGCGGCACTTTCCGGCGGCCTGTTAGCTTCGCCGCAAGTTCGCGGGTATAGCTTAGTGGTAAAGCTCTAGCCTTCCAAGCTAGCTATGTGGGTTCGATTCCCACTACCCGCTCCACAATGCCAGGACCCGATATCCCGATCTGATTCCCACACATGAAAACCACCTTCCGAATCGCGCTGGCGGCCACCGCGCTGGGCATGCTGCCTGCCATGGCCGAGGTCGACTGCCTCAAGATCGCCGTCTCCGTGAAGCACGCGGTCGCAGCCCAGCCCCAGCAAGTCCTTCAGATCGTTGAGAAGGAAGTCGCCGCCAATCCCGATTGCTCCTGCGAGGTCGTGAAGTCGGCCATCGAAGCATCGAAGGCCGACTCCAAGACCGTCGCCGCCATCGTCGAAACCGCCGCCACCGTGGCCCCCGACAAGATGCGCCTGATTTCCCAGTGCGCCGTCGCTGTGGCTCCGCAGGCCCTCGCTGATGTGCAGGCCGTGATGAGCCGCATCGACCCGAGCAAGGGTGAGGGCGGCTACAGCGCCAAGGGTGCCAAGACCGCTCCCGATGTCGCCGTGAAGCCGGCTTTCAACCCGCTCGACTTCCCCGGTCAAGGCCCGGTCGGCCCGACTCCCGGCGGCCCGCCGCTCCTGCCGCCCGGCCTGCCGCCGACGATCCCGCCGGTCATCGTGCCGCCGGTTGCCACCGACATCGACGTGCCGCCGCCGATCATCGACTGAATCAGGAGGCTGTCTCTTGCCGTTCCTAAAACGCCTTTACCTTTCTCATGAAACGCAGCTTCCTTTCCACGCTCGCCGCGGCCTCCGCGATCGGTGCCGCCCAAGCCAGCCTTTACCACATTCAGGACGAAGCCCAGGAGAGCATCCCGCTCAAGTGGACTGCAGGCGTCAATCTGACTTGGGATGACAACGTCAACCCCACCGCGGTGGGTATCGGTGCTAATGACGACGCCGTCAGCATCAATCCGTTCGTCGGCCTTTCCTTCGTTTCGATCACCCCGCAGACAACCTGGGACGTATATGCCCGCGTCGGCGCGATCTACTACTTCGACGAGCCGGCAGCCGTCGGTTCCGAGGATCTCTACGGCCAAGCCCGCGCCGGCGTCAACCTGACCCACCGCTTCAGCGAGCGCCTCCGTTTCTCCAGCCGCAACTTCGTCTCCTACGAGCTTGAGCCGGATTACTCCTACGGCTACGCCACCTCCCGTCAGGTGGGTGAATACCTCTACTGGCAGACCGACAATTCCGTCGGCTACCGCTGGACCGAGCGCCTCGGCACTTACACCGGCTTCAACCTGTCGGGTCTGAACTACGACTCGTCGGTGCCGAACTCCGACCGTTTCACATGGACGGTCTACAACCAGTTCCGCTACCAGCTCACGCCGCAGACCGTGCTCACCGCGGACTACCGCTACTCGCAGACGGAAGGCGACGGCTTGGCTTCGGACTCCACCAACCACTACCTTCTTGGTGGCGTGGAACACCGCTTCACCCCGAACACGATCATGGTCGCCCGTATCGGTGCCCAGTTCCGCGAGGTGGATGATGTCGGTGCCGACGAAACCACCGATCCTTACGCTGAAATCGCCTTCAACACCCGCGTGAACGAACAGTTCATGGTGCGCTCCTTCCTGCGCTACGGAGTTGAAGACTACGACACGGTCGTCACCGTCTTCCCGGCCACTCTGGTCGAGTTCGACTCCCGCCAGACCCTTCGTATCGGTGTCACGGGCGAATACGAGCTCTCCCAGATGCTCTCGCTCTTCGGTGGTGTGGACTACATCACCACCGACTACGAGGACGGTCGGAACGCGGTTACCAGCGTGCCGGTCGCCGCTTCGGCCACCGAGGACATCATCAATGCCTATGTCGGCCTCTCGATGAAGTTCACCGAGTACCTCTACGGCAACGTGTCCTACAACTACACCGATTCCAGCTCCGACCTGCCCAACCGCAGCTACGACCGGAACCGCGTCAACCTCGGCGTTCGCGCCGAGTTCTGATTGGAAACGAGACCGTTTCTTCTTCAAGCTAGTTTAGCACTCTTCCATTTCGAACCTTCGAGCTCCCGCAGTGGTCCACCATTGCGGGAGTTTTCGTTTGAATGAGGAGCGATCCGTGACAATAAGACATCCAGCAATCGCGACTAATGAACCAATCGTCCCACCCGTCGGAGGCCAATCTCCACGCCATTGATTACTGGCAGGTCATCAAGAACCGCTACGGCGTGATCTTGCTCACCTTCCTCCTCGTGTTCATGACGGCCCTCGTCATCACCTATGTGATGCCGAAAAAGTATGAGAGCAAGGCAGTTGTACAAGTTCGGCCCAAGACCGGCAGTGGCATAGTCCTTCCCGGCTTGAGCGACACCAGCCGACTTTCGCTCGACAACGGCCAGACCTTCTTTCCGACCGAGTTCGAGGTAATCCGCGCCCAGAAGACTCTCGACACCGCGATCGCACGCCTCGATCTCGTGAACCGCTGGAATTCGGAGCCGGAGTCCGTCCGCCGGACCCTTCGTAATATTGTGGAGGCCGAGAATATCCGCGGCACCTCGCTAATCGAGATTCGTGTCCGCTACAGCGATCCGAAGGACGCGCAGGCTATCGCCACGGCCGTTTCCGAGGCCTACCGCGAGCGCCGGACGAAGATCCAGGCGGAGTATGCCGACCAAGCGTTGGATCAGCTCCGCCGCGCAGTCGTTGCGCAGGAAGATCTGGTGGAAGATAAGCGAAAGTTGCTCTCCCAGATCATCCGTCAGGGCAAGATCATCCCCGAGGCTCATTCGGGCTCGGGCGGCATCCGTAGCGGCGGCGGCGGTTACACCGCGGACGACAATGCGGAGGATGCGGCGCGAAACTACGCC
>CBFGPU010000393.1:0-3893 GCA_965650715.1 uncultured Haloferula sp.
CGGTGTTGTTGTTCGTCGGTTCGCTTTCGGTTTTTGCCCTAGTCTGAATGGAACTCGTCTGCGTCGGCCTGAATCACCGCACCGCGCCCGTGGAGGTCCGCGAGCGCTTCGCCGTGCCGGCGGGGAAGCTCGGGGATTCAGCGAAGGAGCTGCTGGCGATCTCCGGGCTGGAGGAAAGCGTGGTCCTTTCGACCTGCAACCGCACCGAGTTCTACCTCGCCGGTGAGCACGCGGAGCAGGCGGCGGCTGAACTGCGCCGGAAGCTGGCGGCTGCACACGGTGCGGACTCCGATCCCCATTGGTACGAGCACCACCGCATCCAGGCGGCCAAGCACCTGTGCCGGGTCGTCAGCGGGCTCGACTCGATGGTCCTCGGCGAGACCGAGATCTTCGGCCAGGCGAAGGATGCCTACCGCCAGGCACTCGATGCCGGCGCGACCGCGGGCACGCTCAACCGCGTCTTCCAGCGCGCCTTCGGCATCGGCAAGCGGGTCCGGACGGATACCCGGATCCAGGAGGGTGCGACGTCCGTGGCGGGCGCGGCGGTGGAGCTGGCGGAGAAGATTTTCGGCAAGCTCGCGGGCTGCCGCGTGATCGTGATCGGCGCGGGCGAGATGAGCCGACAGACGGCGCAGGCACTCGTCTCCCGCGGGGCCTCGACGGTGTTCGTGACGAACCGCTCCTACGACAAGGCCGTGGGCCTCGCCGGGGAGATGGGCGGTCGTGCCGTGCACTTCGATGAATGGCAGGGCGTCCTCGCGGGCGTGGACGTGGTCATTTCCTCGACCAGCGCACCGCACCCGGTGGTGCTGCCGCATCATATCGAGTCGGTGCGGCGGGTCCGGAAATTCCGCCCGCTGTTCCTGATCGACATTGCCGTGCCGCGCGACATTGATCCCGCCTGCGGGTCGATCGAGGAGGTTTACCTGTATGACATCGACACCCTCGAGCAACTCGCCGGCGAGGCGCGCACTCGGCGCGAACGGCAGATCGCGGAATGCGACCGGATCATCGACGAGGAATTGAAGAAGCTGAATTTACCCGGCACGTGAGCGAAGACATCCAACACACGACCATCGGCACCCGCGGGAGCGATCTCGCGCTGGTGCAGGCCGCCGCCGTCGAGCGGGCATTGACCTTGGCATTTCCCGATCTGCGCCTGTCGCGGCGGGTGATCCGCACCACCGGCGACCGCCGCACGGACGTGGCGTTGGCGGAGGTGGCGAAGGCTGAGGGCACCGACAAGGGGATCTTCACCAAGGAACTGGAGGAAGCGCTGCGGGCGGGTGAGATCTCGATCGCCGTGCATTCGCTCAAGGACGTGCCGACGGTGATCGAGGAGGATTTCGAGATCGCGGGCGTATTGCCGCGGGCCCCGATCCGCGATGTGCTGGTCACGAAAACAGCGGGCGGCCTGGAGGGTCTGCCCGCGGGATCCGTGGTCGGCACCAGCAGCGTGCGCCGCGCGAAGCAGCTCGAGTGGCTGCGCCCCGACCTCCGCCTGGTGGACCTGCGCGGCAACGTGCCGACCCGCTTGAAGAAACTGGCCGATGGCGTCTGCGACGCGCTGCTGCTGGCAGAGGCGGGCTTGGTGCGGCTCGGTTACCGGATGTCCCAACCGGCGACGGTCTTCGGCACGGTCCTGAATTTCACGCCGCTGAAGGAGGACTACTTTTTCCCGGCTGCCGGGCAGGGCGCGATCGGCCTGGAAATCCGCAAGGGCGATGACGCCGCGGCGGCCCTGGTCGGAGGCATCCGCGATGCGGACACCTTCGTACGCGTGCAGGCGGAGCGCGAGTTCCTGCGCCTTCTGGAGGGCGGCTGCAGCACGCCGGTGGGCGTGGTTACCTCGCTTGAAGGCGGTGTCCTCAAGATGGACGCCCGCGTCTTCCCCGAGGAAGGCGGCCATCCGAAGAAGGCGAGCGCGAGCGGCAGGGAGCCGCTGGCGGTGGCGCGGGAACTTTTCGATTCACTGGCATGAGCACTCCCGGCATTTGTTATCTGGTGGGCGCGGGCCCCGGCGATCCCGGTCTCGTGACCCTGCGCGCGAAGGAAGTCGTGGAGCGGGCCGACGTGCTGGTGTACGATGCCCTTAGTAGCCCGGTCATCCTGGGCTGGGCGCGCAAGGACTGCGAAAAGATCAACGCCGGCAAGCGGGCGAAGGATCACACGCTGACCCAGGACGAAATCAATGCCGTGATCGTCGAAAAGACGCGCGCCGGGAAGACGGTGGTGCGGCTCAAGGGCGGCGACCCGATGATCTTCGGCCGCGGCGGCGAGGAAGCGGCGGAGCTGGCGGCGGCGGGCGTGGCTTTCGAGATCGTGCCCGGCATCAGTTCGACCATCGGCGGGCCGGCCTACGCGGGCATCCCCGTGACGCACCGCGACCATTGCTCGCAGCTTACCATTTTCACCGGCCACGAGGATCCGACCAAGGAAGAGAGCTCGATCGACTACGCCCACCTTGCGAAGACCCCCGGCACCAAGGTCTTCGTGATGGGCGTGGCCCGCTTGCGCGAGATCACCTCCGCTTTGATCGCGGGGGGGGCGGATGCAGCCACGCCGATGGCGCTGACGCGCTGGGCCACGACCGGTTCGCAAAAGACCATCACGGGCACGATCGGCACCATCGCGGACATCGCGGAGCAGGCGGACTTCGGTTCGCCCGCCGTGGCGGTGATCGGCGGCGTGGTGAGCGAGCGCGAGAAGATCAACTGGTTCGAGACCCGTCCGCTCTTCGGCAAGAAGATCGTGGTGACCCGCACCCGCGGGCAAGCCGGTGCCCTGAGCCGCGGCTTGGCCGATTTGGGCGCGGATGTGATGGAGCTGCCGACGATCCGGATCGAGTATCCGGACGACCGGGTGGGCTTTGCGGAAGGCGTGACGCACGCGCACGAATACGACTGGCTCGTCTTCTCCAGCCCGAACGGCGTGGAAAAGTTCTTCGATGCCTTTTTCGCGACCTACGAGGATGCTCGTAGTTTGGGCAACCCGCGGATCGCGGTGATCGGCAACGGCACCGCGCAGAAGGTGAAGGAATACCGCTTCGCCGTGGACCTCATCCCGGAGAAGTTCGTGGCGGAGGGCCTGGTGGAAGCCTTCGGGAACGAGTCGATCGAAAACCTGACCGTGCTCTGGGTGCGGGCGCAGGAAGCCCGCGACGTGATTTACGACGGCCTCACCGCGCTGGGGGGAATCGTGGACGAATGCATCGCCTACAAGACCGTGCCGGAGACGGAAGATCCGACCGGTGCGGCGGCGCGTTTCCGCGAGGAAGGGGCCGATCTGGTGACCTTCACCTCGGCGTCCACGGTGGAGAATTTCTTCAAGCTCGGCCTGCCCTGGCCGGAAGGCTGCGCGGCGGGAAGCATCGGCCCGGTCACCAGCGAGGCGCTTCGGAAGCAGGGCGTCGAGCCGGCCTTCGAGGCGAAGCAGCACGATATCCCGGGCCTGATCGAAGCGGTGCGGGAGTGGGCGAAGTAAGAGCGTGGCTGCGGCATCTTGCCGCAGGACTGTTCGGGAAAGCAGCGCGGGACGGAGAAACTGCAGCAGGATGCTGCAGCCACGCTTCGGCCTGGGGCGCTCCTTTGTCCTTGCACCCGCCCCTTTCCTCGCAAGAATCGCCGCCCCCGCGGACGGCGGGGCCCACGGCCATGCCCGAGAACGCGAGCTACCAGCAGATCGGCGAAATCTTCGCGCGCTACGATTCCTTCGTGATCATGAGCCACGTGCGGCCGGATGGCGATGCCATCGGATCGCAGCTCGCACTCGGCCTCGCCCTGGAGGCGGCGGGCAACAAGGTGCGCATGATCAACGACGACGGGCTGCCGGACAACCTCCGCTTCATGGCCGGCTCGGAACGCATCGAACTGCCGCCCGCGGAGCCGATGGAT
>CBFGPU010000394.1:0-3882 GCA_965650715.1 uncultured Haloferula sp.
ACGAATCACCCGGCCTTCGGCGGCTCGCATCTGCCGGATGTCACGGTGATCGCGCCGGTCTTCGATGCCGCGGGCAAGCGCGTCGCTTTCGTCGCAAACCGCGCCCACCATGCGGAGATCGGCGGCAAGGCCCCGGGGTCCATGCCGGCGGACGCAAAGGTGCTGGCGGAGGAAGGGGTGGTGATCGCGCCGCGGTTGCTCGTGGCTGCCGGCGTTCCGCGCTTCGCCGATGTGGAAGCGCTGCTTCGCGAGGCGGTGTGGCCCTCGCGGCGGATCGGCGACAATCTCGCGGATCTGGAAGCTCAACTTGCCTCGGTGCACCACGGTGCCGACGCCATCGCCCGCCTGTCCGCGGAGCACGGCGGCGAGGTCGTGAGAGAGGAACTGTGCGGCATTCTCTCGCGCTCGGCGGCCCTGATGGCCGCCCGCCTTGCGGACGCGGATGTCGATCACGCCGTGTCTTCCTCCTTCGATGACGGCACTCCCTTGGAAGTGCTGATCAAAGCTCGAGACGGCCGCATGCGGATCGATTTCGGCGGCACGGGTGCGGTTCATCCGCGCAGCCTGAATGCCACGCCCGCGATCGTCCGCAGCGTGGTGCTCTATGTCCTGCGGCTATGGCTCGGAGAGGATGTGCCCCTGAACGAAGGGCTCCTGGAAGCCGTGGACATCGTCATCCCGCCCGGGCTGCTGGCACCCGATTTCGGGCCTGATCCCGCCAAGGCCCCCGCCGTGGTGGGAGGCAACGTCGAGACCAGCCAGCGGCTCACGGACCTCCTGTTGGAATCGCTGGACCTCGCCGCGAACGGGCCGGGAACGATGAACAACTTCCTCTTCGGCGACGAGACCTTCGGCTACTACGAGACGCTCGCGGGCGGATCAGGCGCGGGACCGCATCACCGGGGTGCTTCCGGCCGGCATGTCCACATGACGAACACGGCGATCACCGACCCCGAGGTCCTGGAGCACCGTTTCCCGGTGCGCCTGTGGAAGTACGAGATCCGCCGCGGATCAGGGGGAGAAGGCGTGCACCGGGGTGGGGACGGCGTCGTGCGCGAAGTCGAATTCCTCAAACCCCTGACCGTTTCGTTTCTAACCGAGCGCCGTCTTGTCGGCCCGCACGGAATCGATGGCGGAGGCGATGGAGTTTCCGGGCGGCAGACGAGGATACTGCCGGACGGCACCGAGGAGCTATTGCCCGGTGCAGTGACCTATCCGGCGAAGGCGGGAGAGCGGGTGAGGATTGAAACACCGGGCGGCGGCGGGTGGGGGAGCTAGGAGAGGCAGGGGGCGAGGGAGACGAAAAAAATTCGCAAAATCGGCCAAGAAACCCGCGGGCCGTCCGACTTGCTTGGTGAAATCGCCGGGAATCGGGGTTCAGGACCCGGAAGTCCGGACGGCGATGACATCATCAAGTCGACTGTTTCCATGAAATCCATTGTCTTCACGATCCTCGGCCTTGTGGGCATAGCCACCGCGCAAGCCCAGTCCAAGCCGGGATCGATCTCACCGTTGCTCTTCGAATCGACCATCACGACGCAGAACACTCCGGTGGACCAGAACCTGCCGGGCGGGGCCAAGCGCCGGACCTTCACCACCACCTCGATGCGCTTTATCAACCGGGACATCCTCGAGGCGATGCGGACCGCAACTTTGCTGGATGGCACGATTGCGGGCTGGACGCTCGCCCGCATCGCGGACGCAGCCGGGGTCGGCAACCTCTACGCGATCAAGCCGGGCAAGACCGCAGTAGCGGTGCCTGCGAATCTGCTCACGCAGCCGGTCGCCCAAGGCACCGCGACGGTGGGCAACACGATCATCCCGGCGACGGGCGCGGAGAGGCCGAACCTCATCCGCCGGACCTACGCCACCCTCGATGTCCGCCAGGGCGCGAGCACCGCGGCCGGCACCCAGACGCTGAAATTCGGCACCCTGAAGATCGGCACGACCAACCACGTCGTGGCGACCCAGATCGATAACTTCGGCGTGACCGGCAAGAGCGGCGCGGGCACGGGAATTATTTCCGGCTCCTATCGTACGGCCCGCCCCCAGTTGACCAACCTGATCGCGCTCTTTCCGGGCAACACCGTTCCCTGATCCTTCTGTTTGAAGAATCGGCATTCCGTCTCCCCTCCTCGGCGGGGTGCCTCCT
The DNA here is from genome assembly GCA_965650715.1 of uncultured Haloferula sp. GTDB lineage: Bacteria > Verrucomicrobiota > Verrucomicrobiia > Verrucomicrobiales > Akkermansiaceae > Haloferula. The sequence continues at coordinate 2,153 of CBFGPU010000394.1, forward strand.
CTATCTCCTGAAATCCACATGAAGAAGCTCCTGATTCTCCTCGGCCTTGCGGCATGGGTTGCCGTCATCGTCCTGATGCCGCCGAAATCCCGCCCTGAGGGAGCCAAGTCTTCCGCCGTGCCCTCCGCCCCCGGGCTCAAGGCGAACCCGCGCGAGAGCCCTGAAACGCGCGGCGGGCCTCCCGCGGCCCGCGGCAAGGCCCGGATGGCGGACAGCCAGGGCCGCGAGGAGGCCCGCACCCTGATCGATGCGGCCGTGGTCACCTATTCCCCGGCGGCCGTGAAGACGATCCGTCCCTATCTCCTCGATACCGACCCGGAGATCCGCGGGATGGCGCGCGACGCGATGGTGCAACTGGGCGAGCAGGACGCAATCCCGCTGCTGCGCGATGCGGCGTTACACCTAAAGGACCAGGCGGAGATCGCCTCCTTGCACGAGGCGGCCGATCTGCTTGCTTTGCCCGCGTGGTCGAGTTCGGAGGAAGCGGCGACGGTCATTGCCGAGATCATGGACGAGAGCGCCCGGTGAAGGAAGCCAGGTCCATCGAGCCGACGGGCAACTGGCTGGGAGAGGTTCTCGTGCGCTATGAGAAGCCGCTGCTGAAGCATGCCTACGGCATCTGCTCCGACCGTGAACTTTCGCGGGACGCGGTGCAGGAGACATTTTTTCGACTGATCCGCACGCGCGAGAAAGGCATGCCGGAGAATCTCACCGCCTGGTTGTTCACGGTTTGCCGCAACGTCCTCACGGACCACCAGCGGCGGCAGAAGGTGGTGCAATTCGGCTGGGAGCTCCCCGAGGTGGAGGACGGCCGGGACTCGCCCCACCACCAGATCGCGAAGGGCGAGCGCGAGGAAAAGCTGGCCGCGATGGTCGCCGAGCTGCCGGAGCGCGAGCGCGAACTGGTGCGCCTGAAGTTCCAAGTCGGCCTCAGCTACAAGGAGATCGAGGAACTCACCGGCATCTCGCAGGGGAATATCGGCTACTTCCTCCACCGCGCGGTGAAGGATCTGAAGGACCGGTGGCAACGGGAAGGAGGCGAGGGATGAAGGACCCCTTTGAAGATTTCCTGGAAGACGCGCTGGGCGGCCCCGATCTGGAACTGGGTCATGAAATGCGCCGTCGGCTGCTTGAAACTGCGGTAGCGGGAGAAACGATCGCAGACGGGAATGTCGTCCGCATCGACCGGCCGGATCCGGCGGAAACGGCGGGCTTCGATTGGCTGGTGGGCGAGGCCCCGGCCACCCGGGAGCTGATGGGCCGGATAGTCGAGGATCCGGCCTTCATGGAGTCGCTCGACGGCCAGCGCGGCTTCATCTTGACGCTACGGGAAGCATTGCGCCGCACTGCCATCGCCGCGGCGGCCGAGCCGGTCCGCCGCCGCCGCCGGGTGCACGCGGCCGTTCTTTCCGCCGCTGCCGCGCTGGCGATGACGACCGGCATCCTGATTTCCAACAAACCTGCCGCTCCTCCCGCGGAGAATCTGGCGGCCTCCGCGGGGACTGCCGCCCCTGTGGTTCCCGCGGTCCGGACTCCGGCGAAGCCCATCGTGGCCGCGGAAGCGATTTCACCCGATACAACCCCGGCAGCCCCCGCTCCGGTCCCCCTCATTCCCGGGATCGCCAGTGCATCCCCCCCCGCGCTGGCTGATCCCGGGGGTACGGGCCGCAGTATCGATCCGGGCGATCCGGCCCTGGTTCCACAACTGGGAGCTGCGTTCGACGATGGGG
>CBFGPU010000395.1:0-3878 GCA_965650715.1 uncultured Haloferula sp.
CCCGGCCAACCCGGAGGCGATGCCCGGCACCTGCATGAGGACCACGAAGGCAACATCTGGGCGGGCACTTCGGGGGGCGGGCTCAACCTCATCCAGCATGCCCGCTTCCATGTTCTCGGGGAGAGCGCGGGATGGACACCGGACATCGAGGGCGGGGTCTGCGAGGACATGGCCGGAAGGCTCTGGTTCGCCAACAGCGGTGTCGGGCTCCGGCAAGTGAGCGGCGGCGCGATCCAGACTGCTCCCGCCATCGAGGGTTGGCCCGCGAAGGCCATCGCGATCCATCCCCATCCCGGAGGCGACCTTTGGGTAGGGTCGAACAACCAGCTCTACCGGATCGATGCCGGCCTGACGAAGCCTCCGGAACGCATCGACATTCCCCCGCTCGGCAAGGTTCACGTGGTTCATATCGCCCGCAATGGAATCGTCTGGGTGGGCGGCGAGGGCGGGCTGCTCGCTAGCATTCAGGATGGCACGCCGACGCTCCATGACTCCACGCGGGGATACACCGGGGTCCAGGCCCAGGCCATCTGTGAGGATAACAGCGGCACCGTCTGGATCGGGACCGAGGAAGGCAGCCTCTTCCGGGCCGAGGGTAGCCGCTTCCTCCGCCACGAGTTGCCCCCGCGGACCTCAGGCAGCGGGATCCGCGCGCTGCTCGCCGACAAGGAAGGCAACATCTGGGCCGGAACCGGCGGGGGTGGACTGCTGGTGGGACAGGGCAAGGAGTTCAGCGTCATCTCCGAGGAGGAGGGTCTTCCCGACGACGTGATCTCGCAACTGGTCGAGGACGACTTCGGGGCGCTCTGGTTCGGTACCAGCCGCGCGCTTTTCAAGGCCACCAAGGCGGAACTGCTGGAATGCGCCGCGGGGAAGACCGCGGCGGTGAATTCGATCAAGTATGGCAAGCATGACGGTCTCACCGGCTTCTCGGCTGCCGCGAACTACCAGCCCTCCGCATGGAAGGCGCGCGACGGGCGCCTGCTCTTCGTCTCGCGCAAGGGTCTCGTCATCACGTCCCCGGGCCAGCAGCCGATGGAACGCAGGGGGCCGCGCGTCCATATCGAGAAGTTCGCGGTGGACGGCAGGCAACGTTCCGACACCGACACCCGGGTTCCGTCGGGATTTCGCAAGCTCGACATCCAGTTCACCGCACCCACTTTCATATCGCCGGGGAAGATCCGCTTCCGGTATCGCCTCGCCGGGCTCGAATCCGAATGGAACGAAGCGGGCACCGTGCGCAGCGCGAGCTACGCCCGGCTGGCCCCGGGCAAGTACCGCTTTGAAGTCATCGCATGCAATAGCGATCTCGTCTGGAATTCGCGTGCGGCGATCCTTCCGTTCGAAGTGGTTCCCGCCTGGTGGGAAACCTGGTGGGCACGCACGCTGGAGGTGCTGGCCGCGGTCGGGCTTCTCACGGTGCTCGTCCGCTATTGGTCCCACCGGCGGCTCAAGAAGCGCTTGCAGGAGCTGGAAGCCACCCGCCGCATCGACATGGAGCGGACCCGCATCGCCCGCGATCTCCATGACGGACTGGGAGCCGGACTCACCCAGATCGGCATGATGGCCGAGGAACTCGCGGAGGACGTGTCCGAATTGGAAGAGATGAAAACCTATTCCTCCCGCATCGCGGGCCGCGTGCGGGGCCTTGCCCGCGATCTTGATGCCGCCGTCTGGACCGTCAGTCCCAAGAACGACACACTGGCAGCGCTTGCTTCCTATATCGGCCAGTATGCCATCGAGTATTTCCGGGAGACCCCGGTCCGCTGCAGGGTCCACATCCCGCAGGATATCCCGGACTCCCCTCTCTCGCCGGATGTCCGTCACCATCTTTTCCTAATGGCGAAGGAGATCATGAACAACGTGCTCAAGCATTCCGGCGCGTCGCACGTCACCCTCTCCATCCGGAGCGAGCACGACCGCTTCCATCTCGGGGTCGAGGACGACGGTCATGGTTTCTCAGGTGGCAACCAGACGCCGCTCGGCGGACATGGATTGAAAAACATCCGCGAACGTGTCATGGAACTCGGTGGCACCGTGGACATCCGGAGTTCCCCGGAGGGGACCGCCATCGTCATCGAGCTTCCGCACCCGAAACCATAGCCCCGCCAGTCCCATGCCAATCAGCGTCGCCATCGTCGAGGACAACGTCGAGATCCGTGAAATGCTCACGCGGACCGTGGAACGTGCACCGAGCCTGCATTTCCTCACGAGCTTCTCCAGCGGGGAGGAAGCGCTCGAAAAGCTGCCGGACCTCAAACCCGATGTCGTGATCATGGACATCCAGTTGCCCGGCATCAGCGGGGTGGAGTGCACGATGCAGCTCAAGGCAATCTCGCCGGATATCCAGGTGCTGGTGTTCACCGTCTTCGGCGATAGTGATCTCGTCTTCAAGGCGCTCGAGGCCGGTGCCAGCGGCTACCTCCTCAAGCGGACCCCGCGCCGCGAGATCGTGGAGGCGGTGAGGGACGTGTGGTTCGGCGGCGCACCGATGAGCGGGGAGATCGCCCGGAAGGTCGTGGATTCGTTCCGGCGGCCTTCCAAGGCGAAGGACGCCGAGCTTGAGAACCTGACCCCGCGCGAGGAGGAAGTCCTGGCGCTCCTGGCCAAGGGATACATCACCAAGGAAATCGCCGACCAACTCGGCATCAGCTTCGATACCGTGCGCTTCCACCTGAAGCACATCTACCAGAAGCTGCACGTCCGCTCGCGCAGCGAGGCGCTGATCAAATATCTCAAGTAACGCCGCTACTCACACGAGTAGCTGGCCCTGCGATCCCGTCTTGCGGGAGAGTGCAGGCCGATGTTTCACCGGTTAATCCAGCTTCTCCCGGCCTTGCTGACACCCTGCCTCTCCGCCGCCGAGCACGGGATATCCTCCGCCGCGGAGCTCACCCGGCTCAATGCCTCCCTCGCTCCCGGCGACGTTGTCGTTCTCCGCGAGGGATCCTGGACCGATCAAGCCTTGGTCTTCCGAGCGCGCGGCACCGCCGCCAGTCCGATCGTGATGCGCGCCGCCACCCCCGGCAAGGTGGTCCTGGGAGGCGGATCGTCGCTCCAGATCGAGGGGGAGCACCTTCGGGTGGAGGGGCTCCACTTCAACGGCGCAACCACCGACGATGCCGGTATCGAAGTCCGCGGCAGCGATTGCCGAGTCACCTCGTGTGCCGTCACCGGTGGGAACCATCGCAATTACCTCCGGCTTTGGGGAAAGCGGCACCGCGTCGACCATTGCCACTTCTCCGGCAAAACCGGGGACGCTCCCACCGTGCAGGTGGAGGTCGAGGAAGAAGCGAACCATCACCGCATCGACCACAACCATTTCGGCCCGCGCCCTCCCCTCGGTCACAACGGCGGCGAAACCGTCCGGGTCGGCTACAGCCACCAATCGCTGCGTTCCTCCGCAACCATCGTCGAACACAACCTCTTCGACCGCTGCGACGGCGAGATCGAGATCATCTCCAACAAATCCTGCGACAACATCTACCGCTCGAACACCTTCCGAGACTGCGCGGGCATGCTCACCCTGCGCCACGGCAACCGCTGCCGGGTGGACGGAAACTACTTCTTCGGCAATCGCAAGCGGGGCTCCGGCGGGATCCGCGTGATCGGGGAGGATCATGTGATCGTGAACAACTACATCGATTCGGTCCGCCAGGGTGCATTCTGGATCACCGCCGGCATTCCGGATTCGCCGTTGAACGGCTACGTCGCGGCCCGCGGTTGCTTGATCGCCTTCAACACGGTGGTGGCGTCGCAGGGAGCGATGATCGAGTTGGATGCCGGCATGGGGGGATCCCAGCGCAGCATCCGTCCGGCGAACATCAGCTTCACCGCGAACGTTTTTTCGCTTCCGCCTGAAGCGCAGTTCGCGAAAG
>CBFGPU010000396.1:0-3871 GCA_965650715.1 uncultured Haloferula sp.
GATGTTGTAGCTCATCTCGTCGGTCTCGCCATAGGCCTGTCCGCCCTTGATTCCGCCGCCCGCCATCCAAAGCGAGAAGCAGCGGGGATGGTGATCGCGGCCGTAGTTGGTTTCGCTCAGGCCGCCCTGGCAATACACCGTGCGGCCGAACTCTCCGCCGCAAACGACCAGCGTGTCCTCCAGCATCCCGCGCTGTTTGAGATCCTGGATCAAGCCGTAGCACCCTTGGTCCACGTCGAGGCACTGCGAACGAAGGTCGCGCGGCAGGTCGCCGTGCTGGTCCCAGCCGCGGTGGAAGATCTGCACGAAGCGCGTACCGCGCTCCAACAGACGCCGCGCCATCAGCGCCGAACTTGCGAAGGTCCCGCGCGTCTTGCTGTCCTTCCCGTAGAGCTCGTAAACATGCTCCGGCTCGCCCGACATGTCCGCGAGTTCCGGTACGGAAGCCTGCATGCGGAAGGCCATCTCATACTGCTGGATCCGCGTCTGGATTTCCGGATCGCCCACCGCCTCGTAAGAGCGCTGGTTCATCGCATTCAGCCCGTCGAGCATCTTGCGGCGCAGGTCGCGCGAGATTCCGGGCGCGTCCTGCAGATACAGCACCGGATCCCCCTTCGAGCGCAGCGCCACGCCGGCATGCTTGCCGGGCAGGTAACCTGCACCCCATAGCCGCGCGGAAATCGCCTGCACGTTCGCATACGGCGAGGTATGGGTGGCATGCAGCACCACGAAAGTCGGCAGATCCTCGTTCATGCTGCCGAGGCCGTAGGACAGCCAGGAGCCGAGCGAGGCCTTCCCCGACTGCATCGATCCGGTGTACACGAGTTGGTTCGCGGGCTCGTGGTTGATGGCCTCCGTATGCATCGATTTGATGACGCAGAGGTCGTCGGCCATTTTCGCCGTCCACGGCAGCAACTCGCTGATCCACACGCCGCCCTGGCCGTGCTGCGCGAACTTGAAGATCGTGGGTGCCAGCGGGAAGGCCGCCTGCCCCGAGGTCATGCCGGTCAGGCGTTGGCCTTCCTTGGCCAGCCAATCCTTCAGGTCTTCCTTGAAGCGTTTCTGAAGCGTCGGCTTGTAGTCGAAGAGATCGAGCTGAGACGGGGCGCCGATCAGGGAGATGTAGATCGCCCGCTTCGCCTTCGGCGCGATGTGGGGCAGTGCCGCCTCGACCGCGGAGGGGAACGCGCGTCCGCTTCCCAGTAGCGATGAGAGCGCCGCTACCCCCAGCCCCGTCCCGTTCTTCCGGAAGAACTGCCGGCGCGTGATCGCCGAATTGTAGTCGTGGAGCGTGTTCATTGCTATTTGTTCAGCGTCTCGTCGAGGTTGAGGATCTGGCTTGCCACCAGGGTCCACGCGGCGAGCTCCGGCACATCCAACTTCGGGTTCGCCTTCGTTTCGCCGTTCGAGATCATCGCTTGCGCCGCCTTCGAATCGGCGCGGTATGCGGCCAGCGCCGCGTCCAGGGTGTCCAGCGCCAGCTTGCGCTCGTCGTCCTTGAAGCTCCGCGCGAGCAAGCGCTCCGTGATGAAATCCAAGCGTGCCGCGGGATCGCTGCCCGCCTCCATCGCATGCTCGGCCAGCCGCCGCGACGCCTCGACGAACTGCGGGTCGTTCAATGTCACGAAGGCTTGAAGCGGCGTGTTCGTGCGGTCCCGCCGCACGCAGAAGACTTCGCGCGAGGGCGCGTTAAGAATCTCCATCGCCGGATGCGGGGCCGTGCGCTTCCAGAAGGTGTAGAGCGAGCGGCGGTAGAGGCCTTCTCCCGAATCCGGGCGATAGTTCCGCGTGTTCGACTGCGGCATCGCCACCGCTTCCCAGATGCCTTCCGGCTGGTAAGGCTTCGCCGGCGGCCCGCCGACCTTGCCCGAGAGCAAACCCGCGGCCGAGAGCGCCATGTCGCGCACCAGTTCCGCATCCATGCGGTAGCGCGGGCCGCGGGAGGCGAGGCGGTTCGATGGATCCTTCTCCAGCTTGTCGGGCGAGATCCGGCCCGACTGCCGGTAGGCGGCGGAGGTCACGATGAGCTTCAGCATGTGGCGGTAGTCCCACTTCGAGCCGACGAACTCCGTCGCCAGCCAATCGAGCAGCTTGGGGTGGCTGGGGCGAGCGCCCATGATGCCGAAGTCGTCGTTGGTTTCCACGATCCCGGTGCCGAAGAAGTAGTACCAGGTGCGGTTCATCGTCACGCGGGCGGGCAGGGGATTCGCCGGATCGTTCAACCAGCGCGCGAGCCCCAGGCGGTTCCTCGGAGCGTCGGCGGCCATCGGCGGAAGTACGGCGGGCGTCGTAGGTGTCACCCGCTCGCCCTTGTCCGAATACACCCCGCGCGTCAGCACGTGGGCGAAGGGTTCACCCTCCCGTTCCTCCATCACCAGCGAGACCGATCCCCGCTCCCGGAGCGTGCTCTGCTCGGACTTCAGCTTGTCCAGCTTCACCTGAAGCTCCCGCGAGGGGGCATCCACGTTCACCAGGAAATACTGGTAGAGCGAGTCCACCTGTTCCTTGGACCGCTGCCCGACCGGAGTCGCCACGATGCTCTGGAGCAAGCTGTTCTGGGCGAGCGCGGCGATCTCCTGCGGCGACAGCAGGCGGCGGTAGAAGCGGAAGTCCTGCAATGCGACCTTCCCGTTCAGCTTGGAATCGCCGCCATCGCGGGCACCGAAGCGGAGCTGCACGTCCGTCTCGATCGTGCCGCCCACGGTGTTCGGATAGGGACCCACGTTGATCCGCTTGCCGTCCACGTAGATCGAACTTGCCTCATGGCCGGAGCGGGTGCCGTCGAAGGTGACCATCACGTGGTGCCACTTGCCGGACTCCAACGCCTCGGGTGCCACGATCTTGTTCGCGGCCTTGTCCCATGAATCGATCACGTGGGCCGCGGGTTGGCCGCCTTGGAGGTAGAGGTCCCAGCCGCGGAAGGACTGCGCCGGATTCATCCGCGCCACCACCGCGCCGGTCGGCTTGCCCTCGATGCGGATGAAGCCGCCGTAAGTGATCCGATCGCCGCGCGAGAAGTTGCCCAGGTCGCCGAGGTCCACCGGGCCGTCGCTGATCACCGGGGCCATTCCCAGGGGCGCAGGGATGCGCGAAACGGTCGCCGGCCATTCCCGCGATTGGCCGTCCACCAGGCCGCGCAAGGGACCCTCGGATTCGGTGAGCGGAAGATGCAGCGCCAGGGTCGAGTCGATCTCGCGCGTGGGTTCGATCGTGGCGTTCGCCAGCCAGGCGTCGAAGTCCGGGCGCGCCGCCGCCTTCCGCGCCAGGAGCTGCTTGTCGGTCTCCGCGATCTCCGAAGCCACGCTACCCCAGCGCTGGCGGTCCTCCAGCAGCGGCACGAAGACGTTGGGCGGATGCTCCGCGTTGTTGCCGTCCAGCGCGGACATGGGCGTGTTCCGGAAGAACGCGGTAAGCGAATAGAATTCCTTGGTCGAAACGGGATCGAACTTGTGGTCGTGGCAGGCCGCGCAACCGGTGGTCAGCCCGAGCCAGACCGCGGACACGGTCTCCACCCGGTCCTTCGCGTAGATCGCATCGTACTCTTCCGAGATCGCGCCGCCTTCACCGGTCGTCGCCAGGCAGCGGCTGAATCCCGTGGCGACTTGCTGGTCCAAGGTCCGGTCCGGCAACATGTCGCCCGCGATTTGTTCCAGCGTGAATTGATCCCAGGGCATGTTCGCCTTGAAGGCGCGCACGACCCAATCGCGGTAGGGCCAGATCGCCCGGTAATTGTCGATGTGGATGCCGTGCGTGTCGGCATAGCGTGCCGCGTCCAGCCAGTGCCGCGCGAAATGTTCGGCACTCTCCGTGGTGGCGAGCAGCTTGTCCGCCGCCTCTTGGACGGCAGCATCGGGATTGGCGGCCGCGGCTT
>CBFGPU010000397.1:0-3865 GCA_965650715.1 uncultured Haloferula sp.
GAAGAACGAGATGCCGGTAACCATCGGGCTCTTCGTCGATCCCGGCGTGGTGCCGGCACCGAACGGGGGGTCTCAGCCGCGCTTCAACCGCAGCTACGAGTACGATGCTTTCAGCGGCGACTATGCGAGGTTCCTGATCGACGAGCTCATCCCGGTGGTGGCGAAGGATTACAATCTCAGCACGAACCCGGATCACCGCGCGATCTGCGGCGCGTCCTCGGGCGGGATCGCTGCCCTCAATGTGGCATGGCAGCGGCCGGATGCCTTTCGCCGGGTGTATTCGATGATCGGCACCTTCGTCGGTCTGCGTGGAGGAGATGAATTCGGGACCTTGGTGAGGAAGACCGAGCCGAAGCCGCTGCGGATCTTCCTGCAGGATGGCTCGAACGATCTGAACATCTATTGTGGCGACTGGTGGATGGCGAATCAGGCAATGCTGAGGGCGCTGACCTTCTCCGGCTACGAGGTGAACCACCAGTGGGGCGAAGGGCCGCACTCCCACCAGCACGGCGGCGCGATCATGCCGGAAGTCCTGCGCTGGCTTTGGAAGGATTTCCCGAAGCCGGTGGCGGTGAACTACGATGCTTGCCGTGGCAAGGCGGAGGATATGCTGATTGCCGGAGAAGACTGGCAGCTCGTCAGCAGCGGCCACGGCTTCACGGAAGGACCGATCGCGGGCCCAGATGGCATCATCTACTTCACGGACATCCCGAAGAACACGATCCATCGCATCGCGCCGGATGGCAGCGTGTCCGCATTCATGGACAACACCCGAGGTACCAACGGGCTCGCCTTCGGTCCGGACGGCAGGCTCTATGGCTGCCGCGCGGGGAGCGGCGAGATTGTTTCGTGGGACATCGCCACGAAAGAAGAAAAGGTCCACGCGCATGACATCAAGGCGAACGATCTGGTGGTGGCGAACGACGGCACGATCTACGCCACCGAGCCGGCGAAGAAGGCGGTGTGGATCATCCGGCCCGGGCAGGAGAAGGTGCTGGGAACCGACAAGTGCAATGGTGTGAATGGAATCACGCTGACGCCGGATCAAACGAGGGTGGAGATTGCCGATCCGGGCGGGCGCTATGTCTGGTCGGCCAAGCGGACAACGGATGGTTCGCTGGTGAACGTCCAACCGTACCATCATCTCCATCTCCCTCCTGCCGATCCCGATCCGCGTAGTCGCGCTGATGGCCTGAAGGTCACGCGCGATGGTTGGCTGCTGGTGGCGACTGCGATGGGCATTCAGGTCTGCGACCAACCGGGGCGGGTGAATCTCATCATCCCGCCCCCGCCCGGCGCACGGTTCCCGTCGAACCTCTGCTTCGGCGGACCGGACTTGAAGACCCTCTACGTGACGGCGGGAGACAAGGTCTTCAAGCGGGCGACGAAGCTCACGGGCATCCGTGCCTGGGAGAAGCCGGTGATGCCTCCGAAGCCGGGGCTCTGATCACTTTGCCTGCCGTATCGAGGCGACGCGTTCCTTGATCCACGTGCTTTCCGCTTCGAGGCCATTCTTCGCATGGAAGCGTTCCAGCTTCTCATAACGCTCCAGCGGATCGAAGCGGATCGCGTGATGAAGCTTTCTCAGGCACACCGGGCAAAGCTCCATCGGCGTGGAGTCCGCCTCTTCCAGGTGGTTCGCGCCGTTCATGTTGCATTCGTAGTGGATGCAATGGCGGATGCCGAACATGTGGCCCATCTCGTGGGCCAGGATCTTGGCAGCGCGACGGAGCACCAGTCTTTCGGTGCCGTCGTCGGCTTTTTCCTCGTTCCACGAGGGGTGATAGCGTGCGAAGCTAAAGACACCGACCCGATACTTGATGGAGGCTTCACCGAAGACGAAGTTCCAAGTCTCTTCCGGAAAGAGATCGGTCATGGTGACCGCGATCAGCGCATAGGCATCCCGGGGCAAGCGATGCCACATCCATGCCAGCAGTTGGGAGCTTAGCCACTGCTTCTTCCCGCCGTTGAGCCGTTCCTTGGCAGGTATGTCCTTGTCGGGGACGACGGGGAGCATGTGTACCTCCAGAGGATGGTAGTAGGCCGCAGTGTATTCTTTCAGCAGGGCAAGATCCGGAGCGATGCCTTTTTGGAAGCTTCCAATGGGAAGGATGTAGAGCTTCTTCCTTGCGTGGTCCGGAATGTTGGGTCGAGACGAAAGATACTGGTTGAAGGTCTGTCCTTCTTCTTCGTGCAGCGAGAGCCAGTCCCTGAATTCCGGGTTCCTCTTCGGCTGGAATTCGCCGGTATCACTGAAGGCGCGGCGCATCTTGGGATCGAGCGTGAGCAGCGATCCTGCCGCCGCCACGCGGGCTTCCTTGTCAGGCGTTTCAAAGGCGGCAAAGGCAAGGCTGCCGATCACGACGAGAAGGGGGACGAGGGCGCGGCATTTCACTCTAGGATCCCACACCGAAGGAGCGGCGTTTCCAAGCCGAAACGGCGATCTCCGATCTAGCGCTTTCTTCCTGCCCCCTTCTTCGGGTAGCTGACCTTTTGCCGCGGTGCCGCTGCTGCCGGAGTGCCGGACTTGAGGGCGGCGATCTGGTCGCGCAGGTGGGCGGCGCGTTCGAATTCGAGTTTGGCGGAAGCATCGAGCATCTCGCGCTCGAGTTCGGCCAGCACCCGCACCTTGTCGTAGGCTTCCTCGTCCTCGGCGACGAGCGAGCTGTTGAGCTTCTCGGCGCTCTCGCGCTGGTTCGAATAGAGCTGGAGGCTCTCCTGCACGGCGCGTTTCACGCTTTGCGGTGTGATGCCGTGTTCCTCGTTGTGCTCCATCTGGCGGCTGCGGCGGTATTCCGTCACGTCGATCAGACGCTGGATGGAGTCGGTCACCTCGTCACAGAAAAGCACGCACTGGCCGTTCAGGTGCCGCGCGGCACGACCGGCGGTCTGGATCAGGCTGGTCTCGTTGCGCAGGAAGCCCTCCTTGTCGGCGTCAAGGATGCAGACGAGCGAGACCTCGGGGAGATCGAGGCCTTCCCGCAGGAGGTTGATGCCGACGAGAATGTCGAAGGCGGCGGCGCGGAGCTGGCGCAAGATTTCAACGCGCTCGACGGTGTCGATGTCGGCGTGGATGTAGCGGACCTTGAGACCGGTGCCTTGGAGGTACTCCGAGAGATCTTCCGCGGTCTTCTTGGTAAGGGTGGTGACCAGCACTCGTTCGCCTTTTTCGACACGTTGGCGGCAAAGCTCGATCGTTTCGTCGATCTGATGCTTGAGCGGACGCAGCACGAGGGTGGGATCGAGCAGGCCGGTGGGGCGAATGATCTGCTCGACCACCAGCGCTTTTCCCGGCTTCGTGGGATCGAAGGCGGAAGGCGGCTCCGCGCTGCCGCTGGGCGTGATCCGCAGTTGCTTGAGATCGATGTGCGTGAAGCCCCGGTCATCGCCCCGGCCCTTCACCGGGATGTAACGCTTGTTGTCGGGCCGGGAGTTTACGATCTCGAAGGGGCCCGGCGTCGCGGAGACGTAGAGCCGCTGGTTCGTCATCTGCATGAACTCGTCGAACTTCAGCGGCCGGTTGTCGAGCGCGCTGGGCAGGCGGAAGCCGTGATCCACCAGCACCGTCTTCCGGCTCTTGTCGCCTTCGTACATGCCGCCGATTTGCGGGATGGTCGCGTGGCTTTCGTCGATCATCAGGAGATAGTCCTGCGGGAAGAAATCCAACAGCGTGTGAGGCCGCGATCCCGGCGGCCGGCCGGTCAGGTGCCGCGAGTAGTTCTCGATCCCCTGGCAGAAGCCCATCTCCTGCATCATTTCGATGTCGTAGTCGGTCCGCATCCGCAGGCGCTGGGCCTCGATCAGCTTGCCCTCTTTTTCGAACCACGCGACGCGCTCCTCGGCTTCCTTGCGAATCTCCACGATC
>CBFGPU010000398.1:0-3846 GCA_965650715.1 uncultured Haloferula sp.
GAGCAGGCCGTCCGGGCCGAAGGCCAGCGAGCCGCCATGGTGGCACACCTTGTCCCGCCGGTCGGTCTTCACGTCCAGCAGCACCTTCTCCGAAGCCAGGTCCAGCTTCCCGTCCTTCAGCTCGAAGCGCGACAAACGGTTCAGGATCTCCGTCGGATGGCTATAATAGATGTAGAGCCGCTGGTTCGTCGCGAACCCGGGATCGAGCGCGAGCCCCAGCAGGCCGTCCTCGCGCGCCCAATTGCTCTCGCGGTCGTTGCTCCGCAGCGCCGTTACATCGAGATTCCCGATCTCGAACACCCCGCCGGTGGATGGCCGCAGGCGCAGGAGCCGTCCCTCCCGCTCGATCAGGTACACGTCCCCGTCCGGGGCCGCGGCGAGCTCGATCGGGTCCTTGAGATTGCCCGCGAAAAACGTGCTCTCGATCTCGGCGGCATGCGAGGTGGCGATCAGGGCGAGGAAGGCGGCGGTACGCATCGGTGCCTCATCTTACGCCCAAGAAGGGCCGCCTGTTACCAAAACCCGCCGCATGACACGGTCATTCCTCCGCCACCACCCGCACCCGGTAAAAACGCTTCTCATCGCCGGGCTCCGGCACGTGCACCAATGTCGTGCTGTCCCCTTCTGCAACCAAGGACGCACCCGCATCCACCCAGCTCCCTGCGGTCAAATCGGTCCTCGTCTCCAACTGATACGTCCGCCCTGCCACGCTCGCGAAATTCACTTCGATGCCGCCGCCCGTCCGCGCGATCCCGCTCACCCGGAACACCGATGACGCCAGGAATGGATTCGTGCCCGCCGCCGCCTCGTCGGCATTGCTCTCGCCGTCGGAATCCTGATCCTCCTCGGCCGCCAGAAGCATCACCGGGCTGGTGGGGGATTCCGGATTCGGTGCCCCGGGACTGTTCTGCCCCGGCGTCGTCGATTCGATCCCCGCCGCGCTCACCGCCGTGAGGGTCGCACGGTAAATCCCGCCCGGCACGCCGGTGAAGGAATAGGAAGTCGTCCCGGCCGGCAACGACACCGAAGCGACCACGCCACTGAAATTGTCCACGATCAGCAGCTCCCAAGACGCGATGTTGTCGTCCGGCCCGCCATTCGGCACCCAGGAGAATGTCCCCGTGGTACCAATCTCATAGTAGTTGGCCAGCGGTGACGGCGAGGGCGGCGGCGTAACATCGTGAACCTTCAGATACTGCCCTTCGAAAGGCGCGGAACTCCATCCTCCGCCCGATGCCGGCACCTTGTTCAGGGAGACGAAGAAGCCGGAAGCCTTCAGCTCCGCCCCCGTGATCCCCGCACCCCACAGCCACACCTCATCCCGCGTTCCATCCTGCGCCGTATAGGCCGCCGGGTTGCGCGTGTTGTAAGTCCGTCCATCCTTCAATCCCAGCAAGGGCGCCAGCCCCGCCGGGATCTTGAAGTTGTCGCTCTGCACGTTGTTCCGGTCCAGGTTCGAGAACGCGATCACCACGTCGGAGAAGGCCGGCGAGGCATTCGCCGTCTCGTACTTCGCCACCGCATGGATCTGCGGGTTGTTCCCGTCGCCATCCAGGAACCAGCGGTTCGAGGACCGCAGCGCCGGACTCCCCGCACGCGCCCGGTTCGCCGCGGCGAAGACCGGATAGAGCTGGTCGTTGCCGAAGTCCCCGTCGTTCCACATCGGCATCATCGAGTTCCAGCGTTTGAAGTGCGGGATCTGCTTGCCGAAGTTCGACTCGTAGTGGTTGTAACCGTAGGTCGTGGAAATCCCGAGTTCCTGCCCCGGAAAAACAAGCGGCACCCCGTCGAGCGTGTTGCACGCGAGATAGCGCACCATCGATTGCCACGGGTCGCTCATCACTTCCTCGTCGTGCGAGGTCGTGTTCGCCAGTACCAACGCCTGTCCGTAGGCGGTACGGCGCCCCTCGTAGATGTTGCGGTAGTCCTGTTTGTTCGCCGCCGATTTCAGCGGGAACACGATGTTCTCGTTCAGGATGTCGAATTGCCGCGCGCTGCGGTAGGTCACGTTCCCTCCGTCGAGCGATTCCGTCATCATCACGAAGCTCCACTTCTTCGAGCGCGCCGTGTTGATGATGTACTCCCAGCACTGCGGCGGCAGCCCTTGGCCGAAGTCGCAGCGCAGCCCGTCGAAGCCCCGCGCGTCCCAGGCATAACGCGCCGCGGCATCTCCATCCGCCGGCGTCGAGTTGCGGTTCTGCCCCGCAGGCCGCGTCTTCTCCAGCCAGTGCACCGCATAGTGCGCGAAGTACTGCCACACCCGCCGCGTCACATTCCACGACTGCCCGCCTTGGTTGAAATCACCGTTCGTCCACTCGAATTGCGAGGTGTCGAACCAATCGCCCTCCGCCGTATGACTCGACCGCTCGGGCTCGCTGTCGTATTCCACCAGCGCATCGTAGCGACCGAAGAATACATCCTTCACATCGTTCCACTTGCCGAAGTCGAAACGGTCCGGCCCCGCCGCGATCGATCCCGCATCGAAGGCCCGCAGCCCGTAGTTGCCGCTGCGCGAAAAGAACCGCGCATCCCGATTCCGGATCTCGTCCCCCGCCGACCACGCGGGCTCTCCATCCCGCTGGAAAAGCTCCACGCCCTTCCCCGCCAATTCCACGTCGAAGGCCGTATGATTGAACGGCGCATCCAGCATGATCCCCACCTGCTTCGCGTCCGCCGCGTTCACGAAGTTCTGCCACGCCGTCATCGCCGCCGCGCGGTTCACAGCTTCCGGCTGCCCGCCGTTGTAGTTCACGCTCATCAGCGCGTTCACCTCGAAGAAATTTTTCACCGCATAGGGGCTTCCCGGATCATAGGGATTGCCCGTGGCAGGATTGTTCTCGCGCCCGTCGATCCCGTTCGGATGGATCGGTTGGAACCACAGCCAGTTGCAGCCCAGGCTTGTTAGATAGTCGAGATCCCAGCGGTTGCTCCCGTTGTGCGGCGCCCCCGGCGCATTGTGTAGGTCCTCCAGCGTCGACCGGTTCGAGAAACCATCCCCGTCAGCCTCGATGTTGAAAACGTTCATCTCGTACAACCGCACGTCTCGGGCGATCGCCGGAGCCGCCACGACACAATGATCCCTTAGTCCATACCACTGCCACGTTCCCGGGTTGTCCGAAGTCTTGAAGCGAGCCGAGACCCGGTAAGCCCCCGTCTTCACCACGGGCACCGTTAGCTCCCACACCCCGCCGCCCGCATCGCTCATGTTCAGCGGCGCGAAGTAGTGCCCCGTCACCGCATCCGTATCCCCCGGGGAATCCGTCACCGTGTTGCCATTCGGAGCCACCACCCCGTCGGGATAGCCGTTCCCGTCCTTGTCCGTGTTCGCCAGATCGCGCCGGTTCACGTTCGTCCACAGCTCCACGTCTGTCACGTTGCCCACCCCCGGCGTGAAGCGGAACGTGACTGGCACCGTCGTCCCCGCCACCTCGTCCAAGTACACATGGCTGATCGTATACTCCGCACTCCGGTCCGCCGGATATCCCGGCGTACTCACCGTCAAGGTCCCCGCCGCATGAGCAAAACCACCCGTGGCCAACAATCCTCCCGCCAACCTAACACCCCATCCTCTCAGAATTCGCGTCCATTTGCGTCCATTCGCGGTTAACATAAACCCGACCTCATCCGGCTGTTGATCTGCGTTCATCCCGTTCATCTGCGGTTGCTTCACCTCCCTCTCCCTCACGGTGCCGCCTGAATCACCATCCGGTAAAACCGCCGCGACAACCCGCTCGTATCGTCGATCTCCAAAACATCCGGCCCCGCATCCCCTGCCGTGCTTACCGGCGAACCCGAATTCGCCCACCCACCCAGAGCATCCGAAACCTGCAACTGGTACAACCGGTC
>CBFGPU010000399.1:0-3832 GCA_965650715.1 uncultured Haloferula sp.
AGGGGGGGATGTCCTCCGGTGCCGCAGGGTCGGAGAAGGGATCCGCCCGCTTGTCCTCCCACGCGCCCCAGCTCGCCCGGCCGCTCCGGAATTCCGGCATGAAGATGTCATCCGCATGACGGGTGCGGTTCGAAAGAATGTCCCAAGCCCTGCTGCCGGTATAGGTCACGTGATCCACCCAGAGGGAAAGCCTCGGCCCCTCGCGAAAGGTTGCCGCGTGAAACTCCGCCGAGATGCCGGTATTTCGGGTTTCGAAGGAGGTCCCCAAAGGCCAGACCCCCGGCCCGGCGGGTTCATACTCGGTGGGGTAGACCAGCTCGACGATCGAGGCGGTATCCGCCTCCCGGTCGGCAACGCCCGTGGAAAGATGCGTGTGCTCCAAAGTCGCCTTCCCTTCGTCGATCCACTGTTGGACCAGTGTGCGGAGTTCGCCGGCATCGCCGGTGAGGCCATGGTTGCGGGTCCAATCGGCGATACGGTCGGGAGGGACGAGGATGTGTTCGACGACGGCGACGTAGGAATCTCCCGGAGGAGTTTCGGCCTTCGCTGCCCCGCCTTTCTTCACAAAGGGGTTCGGTTCTTGGGCATGGAGAGTGGCAGCCGAGGCCAGGATGACTAACAGACGGGATTTCATGCGGGTAACGGAGCGGGTTTGCGGCTCCGGGATTCATGAGAGCGGATCTTGAGGAGGGCTGCGCCAAAGGGCGATGAGGCTTGTGCAAAATGTTGGCAAAAAGGGAAGACGGGCCCGGGCTTGGATTTTACGGTGCCTTGACGGACGGGCGGGCTGATCCGGGGTAGAGAAGAGGTGCCATGAAAACGAAGAACCTCTTTTCGATTCCCCTCCTGTCATCCATCGCCGTCGGTGGGATGGCCCATGCCAAGGAGGCATTCCCCACCTCGCTTCCCAGCGATCCGCAGCACAAGGTCCAGATTGCGCTGCTGCTCGATACCTCGAACAGCATGGACGGTCTGATCGACCAGGCGAAGACGCAGCTCTGGAAAGTCGTGAACTCCTTCAACGACGCGAAACGCGACGGAAAGGTGCCTTTCGTGGAAGTGGCGCTCTACGAGTATGGCAACAACGGCCTGCACATCGGCAACAACTGGATCCGGCAGGTCGAGCCGCTGACCCGGGATCTCGACGAGATCAGCCGCGAGCTCTTCGCCTTCCGCACGAACGGGGGCGACGAGTACTGCGGTGCGGTGATCCAGCGGGCTCTCTCCGACCTTTCCTGGGATCCTTCGCCGCGGACCTACAAGGCGGTATTCATCGCGGGAAACGAACCGTTCACGCAGGGTCCGGTCGATGCGCGGCAGGCGTGCCGGGACGCGCTGTCAAAGGGGATCGTGGTGAACACGATCCACTGCGGCAGCCGCGAGGAAGGCATCTCCGGAGCGTGGCATGACGGCGCGGCGCTGGCGGAAGGGAAGTTCCTTTCGATTAACCAGGACAAGGCGGTGGTCCATATCGACGCGCCGCAGGACAAGCAGATCGCCACGCTGGGGATCGAGCTGAACAAGACCTACCTGGGCTACGGCGTGCATGCGCGGGAAGGCATGGTCAAGCAGCTGCAGGCCGATAACGACGCCGAGGTCAATGCGAAGGCGGGTGCCGCGCAACAGCGGGCGGTCTCCAAGGCGAGCGCGAACTATTGCAACACGGCCTGGGACTTGGTGGACGCCTGCCGGGAGGGAACGGTGAAGCTAGCCGAGATTCCCGCCGAACAGTTGCCGGAACCGATGAAGGCGATGACGCCGGAGCAGCGCGAAGCCCATCTGACTAAGATGACGGAGATGCGCGCGGGACTTCAGCAGAAGATCATGCTGCTGAACCGCGAGCGCGAGGCCTTCGTGGCGGGGGAGCTGAAGAAGCAGGCCCAAGCGACCGGCGAGCAGACCTTGGACGAGGCGATCGTGGCCACCGTGAAGGGCCAGGCGGCGGCGCGGGGGTATCACTTCGGGGAATGAAGCCGGAAGTCGCATGCCAGAAATCCGGATGCGGGGTGGATTTTACACAGGATTGACGGAGAAAGATCTAAAAACCGGCTAGCCTATGGACGTGATGAAAACCGCGTGTGTGATCCTGGCCGCCGCAGGGGTGGCTTTGATGGCCGCCGGTGTGGCGGCGGGCGAGGAAGCTCCGCCGGCCGACTTGCTCCCCTCCCCCGTCTCCGTGTAGATCTTCCATCGCTCCATGCCCGAGACCACCATCCTAGTCATCGAGGACGACCCCGCGATCCGCCGCGGGGTCGTCGATGCTTTGGAATACGGCGGGTATCGTACTTTGGAGGCGGGCGAGGGCATGACCGGGCTGGACCTGGCGCTGCGGGCGAACTACCGCCTGCTGCTCCTGGACCTGGTGCTGCCGGGGCGGGACGGCTTCTCGATCCTTTCGGAATTGAAGAAGCGCCGGCCGGGGCAGGCGGTCATCATCCTCTCGGCACGCGGCGAGGAGAACGACCGCGTGCGCGGCCTGAGCCTGGGAGCGGACGACTACGTGATGAAACCCTTCAGCGTGCGGGAGCTGCTGGCGCGTGTCGAAGCGGTGCTGCGACGGACCTGCGAGCGGCCGGCACCGGCGGAGGAGCGGGTCTTGCCCGGGGGTCGGGTGGATCTCACCAGCGGGCGGATCGTCTTCGAGGATGGGACGGACAACACGCTTTCCGAGCGCGAGGTCGGGCTGCTGCGCTACCTGTTGGACGCGGCGGGGCGGACCGTCTCCCGGGACGAGATCCTGCGGCATGTCTGGGGCCTCGACCCCGAGCGGACGGAAACGCGAACGCTGGACATGCACATCATGCACCTGCGGACGAAATTGCGCGACCGGAGCCAGGAAATGCTGGTGACAGTTCGCGGAAAGGGATGGAGGTTCCATACGGAGCCATGAGCGCGCGCGGCAGGACGGTATGGCTGGTACACGGGCTGATCGCCTTGTGTGCGCTATTGATTCTCGGCGCGATGGCCGCACTGACCCGCGGCGTGGTGAAGGGTGAACGTCACCGCGCAAGCATGGAGGCGAGGGCCGACGAGCAGGAGCAGCTCCGGCTCGCGCTGTGGCGGATGGATGCCGCGGCGGCGGCATGGATCGCGGAAGAAGCGCAACGCCCGGTCCCGGACGGGACGAACAAGGAATCGGCGGGGCCGGAAGTGAAACTCCGTTTCGACGCGCGGGAAGACGGGCTGGTGCTGGCTGACGATCCGGACAAGGTCCCGATGCTGTGCCAGGCTCTGGGCCTGCCGACCCGTGAAAGCGCCTTCCCGAGCATGTGTACGCAGATGCCGGAGATTCCGGCTTCGTGGGCGATCGCCACGCCACCCCCTGCCCCGCCTCCGCCGGTGGAGTCCATTCCTCCCGAGATGAAAAAGGAGGCCGTGCCGCAGACGAAGCCGGAGGTCGCGGCCAAGCAGCAGCAATGGTCCAACCCGCCGATGCAGCGAGCGAGCCAAGCGTACCAGACCCTGGCCAACACGAAGGAAATGGCGAACCGCTCGCGCGTGATCAAGGGTGCGGTGGAAAGCGGCAAGGCGCAGTTTGACACCAACATGGTGATGAACCTCTCGGTGGGAAGCTGGAGCTTGCTGCGGAGCAGTCTGCCGCGGCCTGCGAGGATCGGCGGGGAGCTGCTCTTGCTACGACATTTGCAGTGGAAGCTGCCGAACGAGACGACGCTGAGGTCGATCCAGGGCGTGTGGGTGGATGAACCGGCCCTCAAGAGCCTGCTCCTCGCCCAAGTTGCCGATCTCTTTCCCGGTGCCAGGCTGGTGGCGAGCAACGAAGGCGAGGCACCGGGCAGCCAGAAGCGGAAGGCCGCGCCGCGCCCACGCCCTT
>CBFGPU010000400.1:0-3825 GCA_965650715.1 uncultured Haloferula sp.
GGGTACCGAAATCCGTGACCTCGTGGCCGGCACCTCTCAGGTGGGCGACAAGCTGGTCCTTCAGGTCAACTCCGCCGTGATCGGCGCCGAGGGCAATACGCAGGGACTTCTGGCTCATGGCAATCGCTTGGGCGGCACGGAGATGGAGGCGGGGGGGCCAAGTTCCAAGTGAAAAGTGCCGGCGGGGGGAAGTTCCAAGTAAGAAGTTTCAAGTGCCAAGGAACAGCCGCTGATGTTCCGGGGCTTCTCTTTGCCTTTCTTGGAACTTCTTACCTGGAACTCATCGACTTAGCCTTGCCAGGTCTGATCGATGAAGGCGATCAGGGTGGGGATGGCCAGATCGAGAGTCTTCGCGGTCTCCTCGTAGGCCTTGCGGCCCCGGCCGATGGGGTCCGGGACATCGGAGGCCACGCCGCGGCCGGGGATGTCCACGAACTCGCAGGCGAGGAAAAATTTGTCCGTGTAGTCCGGGAACAGGTTCTCCAGCGCCTCCAAGTGGCCGGAGGTCATCGCGAAAATGTGGGTGGCCTGCTCGACCAGTTCGGGAGAGACCGGCTGGCTGTTGAAGCCGTCGAGGGAAATGCCCCGGGCGGCGAGCAGCTTGATGGTTTCGGGGTTCGCGGCGTCGCCGGGATAGGCGGCGACGCCGGCGGACATCACTTCGAAGTCGCCGCGGTCTTCGACGGCCTTGCGGAAGAGACCCTCGGCCATCGGGCTGCGACAGGTATTTCCCGTGCAGACGAAGAGGACCGACTTCTTGGAGGACATGCGCGCGAACCATGTCCTCCAACGGCGGTGCGGTCAAGGCGGGGCCATGGTCACCGCGACGCGGCCGTAGCGGCGGGCGGGACCGGAGCCGCCGGGATCAGCGACGGTCACGCGTTCCCAGGTGGAATCGATGCTCTCGACCAGCGGCGGGGCGAGGGCGGGGACGAAGTCATCGAGATCGGCACCGAACTGCGCGGTATAGGTGAGACCGGAATTCTTGCGGCGGAGGAACTGCAAGGAGAGCAGCTTACCGGAGGGATCGCCCGGCGTGACGATCATGCGCGGCAAGCCGGAACCCGGCACCACGCCGGGATCGTAAACCCCGTGATCGGCCCCGGAGGGGTCGAGATTGAAGGCGTACTCCAGCAGCTTCGCGATGCCGTCGCCGTCCTCATCCGAAAGCTGGGAAGCGGCGGTCCCGTCCACGCCGTGGTCGAAGGCCCATTGTTCGTAGGGCGTGCGATAGAACACCGTGAGCGGGTTTGACGCGAAGTTCCCCGCCCCGCCAGAATCGATGGCAACATTCTCGGGTAGCGAGAGGGTGACCGCGGAAGCGGTCGGCTCGATGGCGAGCGTGTAGGAATCCCCCGAGCCGGTGAGCGAGACGATGTTGCCACCGTTGATCGAGAAATCGCCCGCGGCGAGACCGGTGACACTTTCCGAGAAAAACAGAGTGGCGTTAAAGTTCCCGTTCACCACGCCCGGCGGGCCGCTGAGGGTGGCAAGCGGGCGGATGCTCTCGAACTCCAAACGGTCGAGGCGGGTGCCGTCGTCGCGGCCGAAGACGGTGACGGTGTGGGTGCCCGCGGCGAGGTTGAGAACGACGGGGTCCGCGACATTGCGGTTGTTCATATAATCCCACATGTAGGTGGTGCCGACCGGGGCGGTATCCCAGAGGTACACGGTGCCGGTGGCCTGGTTACCATCTACCTCCATCCAGAAGGAATCGCCTCCGGTATCGGGGGAGCGGATCAAGCCGCGGATCATCCATTGGCCGGCATGCGGGAGCACGAAGGTGTACTCGGCGCGGTGCTGGGTTTTCACGGGCAGGTTGAAGTTGTCCGGATAGGCGGCCTCCGGCAGCCAGAGATACTGGCCATGGGGTGCCGTGGCATCCGTGACAAGGACCATGCCGCCGCCGATGTAGGAAGCCTCCCCGGCGTTGCGGGCGAGGATCTGCTGGACGTAACCGAGCGAGGTGGAGATGCCCGCCCCCATCGGGAGGCCTGCGGTATCGACGACCGCGGCGGTGGCAAGTTCGATGGTGATGCTGCCCGGCGCAAGCGGGGTCAGATTAAGCAGGTAACCTGCGCCATCGGGCGCGATGGAATCGAGCGTGGCATTCGTCACGGTGAAGTCCCCGACAGCGAGGCCGGTGACCGCCTCGCCGAAATCGAGTCCGATCTGGAAGGGGCCGGTGACCTGGGCCGGGACGTCCGTGAAGACCGGCACGGGCGGCGCCGTGTCGAGGAAGTCGATCGAGAGGGACTGGGAAGCACGGCTGCCCAAGAGGCTTGCGTTGGCAACATCCGCGGGAACGGAGACAGTGATATCCGATGAGGTTGGCGAAATCGTGGCGACGTAGTAGTAGCCCTTGCCGCGCATGCCGGTGACGGTGCCGCCGCTGACCTGAAGATCGGCGGTCGTGAAGTCGGTGACATCCATGTCGAAGACCACGGTGACTTCGAAGGGGCCGGAGACGGTGTCTGCCGGACCTGCAATCTCACAACGGGCCTTGCGAAGGCCGACGAGGCCGTCGTACCGCTGGGCGGCGGTGCCGTTCGGCCAAGTACCGGATGTCATCAGTGTCCAGTTGGATGCATCCGTGCTGTAGTGGACCTCGTAGTTCGCGATGCGACCGTTCTGATTGCCTTGGCGGGGCGTGTAGATGAAGCCGCCGACACTGCGCAGCGAGCCGAGGTCGATGGTGATGTGATGCGGCAGGGGATCGATGCCGCCGGTGCCATAGCCGGTGTGCCAGAAGGTCGTGATATTGCCGTCGATTGCACGGACGGCCGGGGCGAACTCATCGCCGATTTCCTCGCTGTCGAAATCGAACACGGAAAGTTCGGAGATCGGGATGGAAGCCCCGTTGCCATCGAGGATCGAGAATTCCCCGACGCTGGTCCACGGGCCACCGCCGACTTCCGAGGTGGCGGTGAGGCGGACGTAGCGGGCCTCGGGTGAAGGCGAGGTCGCGAACTCGGCGTCGGTGAGGCCGTTGATATACTGCTCCAGCAGGTCTACCGCGTCCTGATCGACGAGGTTCTTGGCAAGGGGGGGCATCGCGGCACCGTTGCCGACATTGTCCATGCGGACGTGAAGGGCGGAGAGGTTCGGCACGCCGGGTTTCAGGTAACGGCCGTCCGGGCCGAGGCTGAAATGGCCTTGGATCACACCGTTCACGATGCCCTGCACGTTGAGCGGGGTTCCGAGGCGGGCGTCGAAGTAATCGACGGTGCCGCCGGGGCGGTGGCAATGGGAGCAGTTCGAATCGATGTAGGATCGCACCCGGTGCTCGATGGGAGCCGTATCATCGTGGATGGGCCGGGACTCGATGTAGTCTTCGATCTGCGCCGCGGTGAGCGAGGCATCGAGCATGCCGAGGGCATTGAAGGTCGTGAGTTGGTTCGCAGTGCGGCCGGTGGAAGGGTAGAAGAACGACTTGTTCAGCGAATGGGTGCGCACGCCGAGGGCTTGGCCGGAGGCGTCGTTGTGGCAAAGCAGGCAATCCGCGCGCGAGGGAAAATCCCAGTGGCGCATTTCGGTGCTGCCGTCCTGAAGCGTCACCTCGATGTCATCGGCATCGCCGCTGGTGAGCAACTCGGCATCGGTGCCCGCCTCGTTCCACTTGTAGGTGAAGCCGTATTTGCCGCCTCCCGTGGTAGCGATGAGAAAGCGGGTTTCGAGGCGGCGGACGAGCGCCGGGTTGCGCTCGTCAACGGGCAGCTCGAAATGCTTCACGAAGACCGTGCCGGCCGGGAAGACCCAGTTACCCTCCTCGCTGAAGGTGATCTTCTCCCCGGCGGTGTCGTGGATGCCGTCGTTCGGCAGGAT
>CBFGPU010000401.1:0-3821 GCA_965650715.1 uncultured Haloferula sp.
GTGCTCTGGATCGAGATGCCGCAGGGTTTCGATGCCCGCGCGTTCGCCGCCGCGGCGCTGGAGAAGGGGATCGGTCTCTCGCCGGGCCCGGTCTTCTCGGCATCGGGCGGGTTGAACCACTGCTTCCGCCTGAGCTGCGGTTTCGCCTTCGGCGAACGCACCGTGGAAGCGATCTCCACGCTCGGGAAGCTTTCCCGGCATTTCCTTCCCGTGCCATGAGGACCCCCAGGGATGGTTCGGGATCGCGTGCCGGGCTTGCCTTCGGCTTGCTAGGGGTGATTGCCTTCAGCTTCACGCTGCCCGCGACGAGGCTTGCCGTCGCCGCCTTCGATCCGGTGGCCGTCGGGCTCGGCCGTGCGGTAGCCGCCGCGATTCCCGCAGCGCTTCTCTTGTTCCTCACGAAGCAAGCGTGGCCCGACCGCTCGCAGTGGAAGCGTCTCGCCGTCGTGGTCCTGGGAGTGATCGTCGGCTTTCCTGTGTGCAGCGCTTGGGCCATGCAGCATGTGGATGCCTCCCATGGCGCGGTGGTCGTGGGAATGCTCCCGCTGGCCACGGGCATCGCGGCTTTCCTGAGGGCCGGGGAAAGGCCGGGAAGCCGTTTCTGGCTCTCAAGCATCGCGGGCAGCACGACGGTTGTCGCCTTTGCGCTTTCCTCCGGCAGCGTGGGAATCGGTCCGGCGGATGGTGCGCTGCTTCTAGCCGTGGTCCTGGCCGCCCTGGGCTATGCGGAGGGCGGGCGGCTGGGGCGCGAGATCGGGGGCTGGCAGGTCATCTGCTGGTCGCTCGTGCTGGCGTTCCCGTTCCTCCTCGGGCCCGTGGTCTGGTTGGCCGCCCGGCACGGGATGGAAGCGCCGCCGTCCGCTTGGGGAGGATTCCTCTACTTGAGCTTCGTCAGCGCCTTCCTCGGTTTCTTTGCGTGGTATCACGGGCTCGCGCTCGGCGGTGTCGCGCGGGTCGGGCAGATCCAGTTGCTACAGCCTTTCTTCACCTTCATTGCTGCCGCGGTGTTCCTCCACGAGCGCTTCGACTGGAAGCCAGTGGCCTGCGCGGCATTGGTCGGCCTTTTCATTCTGATAGGCCGGAGCTCGTCGCGGCGTGCTGGATCGATCGCCTCCGCCGCGGCACCGGTACCCTTGCCGCGCTAGGCCGATCATCGGCCCGGCCTGCGCAGCTCGCGGAGATACCAAGCTTCCACCTTCTCGCGCGCCCACGGTGTCTTGCGCAGGAAAGTCAGGCTCGATTTGATGCTCGGGTTCTCGTTGAAGCAACGCACCCGGATGCGGCGGCCCATCTCGTCCCAACCGTGGCGCTCCTGCAAGGCCTGCACGATCTGGGCGAGCGTCACGCCGTGGAGCGGATCCTTCGGATGTTCCCGCGGTTCTTCGCTCATGATGCGCGCCCTTCGTCGTGTTCGTAGAAGTCGAACATCGTCATGATCGCGTCGCGTCCGCCGAGTCCCGCGTCCGCTTTCGCCTTGGCGAGGAATTCGGAGCCGCCGTCGTCGTCGCGCCAGCCGCGCTTCCGTGCGAAGCCGTTCCATACGAGGTAGTCGATCTCGGTCAAGCCGCGGCCGTTCTCCAGGCACCAGGCCAGCACTTCCTCGTCGGTCTTTCCCGACAACACTTGGGCCTTCACCTCCTCGTAGCTCACCCGCAGGTAAGCGCAGATCCGTCCGTCGAAACCCTTTCCAAGATAGCCATGGTAGTCTTCTTCCAGTTCTCCCTTCGCGTGCAACCGGATCTTGTCGCACATGCGCGGGAAATACACGAGTCCACCGACCTGATCGTAGGCGCTGCGGGGCATGCCGGGACTGTGAACGGTTCCGCCGAACCTGCAACCCCGGGGAGTGCCCCGGGCCGTGGACTGGACGGAACTCAGTCCTCCATCGCCACCGCCTGCGAGCCCATCTTGTCCACCCCGCTCCAGTCGTCCCCGGCCTTCGCCGTGAGTTCGATCACTTCGCTGCCCCGCACGGTGATCCAACCGCGCGATTGCCAGTCGGCGAACCACCGGTGCACCTCCTCCGGCGTGGGCTCCGGCTGCACCGGGTCCGCGAACAAATCCTCCAGACGGCCGCCATTCCTCAGCCGCTCCAGCAGCACGAACTCGACCGGATCCAGCGTGACTTGATGGGCCCCCCCCGGCCCGCGCCAGACGGCGACATGGGACAGAGCTTCTTCCACCGGGGTGAAGGTCTTCCACCGCATGCACAGGTGGGCGGGTATTTCCGTCCGGATCAGCCGGACATGCGGCTGGAGTTCGAGTTCTTCGGTCGCCAAGCGGTCCGGCGGCAGTGGCTCCCGCTCCGCCGCTTCGAAGACTTCCATCGCCGCGTATTCCAGCTCGGCCAAGGCCGTGAACCAGCGTCGCCGCGTCTCGTCCAAGCCTTCCCACCCCGCGATAAAGCGCGCCATCGATCGACCGAGATGGCGGAGCGTGAAGCTTCCGGAGGGGAAGCTCTGGAGGTAGGCTTCCAGCATTTCCCAGAACTTCTCTTCCCCCGCCATCCGCCGCAGGTGCGGGAAGTCTTCCGCGACCGACTCCAGCACCCGGAACCAGTACTGGCGGTGGTAGAGTTCGAGGCGCTCCGCCGCGGAGAGGTTTTCACCCGGTTGCATCAGTTCCTCCGCCTTCGCGAGGAATTCGGGCGAATGCCCGTCTTCGTTCGGTGGCAGATGCGTGGCCCGGCGGCTGCTTCCCCGCAGCGGCATCTGGAGCGCGGCGAAGAACTCGCGCTGGGTCTCGTCAAGCGGCCGCATGATCGCGCCGTTTTGCCAGCGCCGCCTCGCGCCAGGTTTCCGATTTCCTCGCCTCCGACCATACTTCCTCGAAGGAAGGAATGCGGCCGTCCCATTCGAGCAGCGTGGCCACGGGCCCGCAGCGCTCGATCGCGCGCTCGTAGAGTTTCCACACCGGATCGACCACCGGGTGGTCGTGGGTGTCCACCACGAAGCGCCGGTAGCGCGAATGCCCTGCGATGTGGATCTGCGCCACCCGATCGGCCGGGACGAAGTTCACGTACTCCATCGGGTCGAAGCCGTTGTTGATCGACGAGACGTAGATGTTGTTCACGTCGAGCAGGATGCCGGTGTCGGCGAGTTCGGCGACTTCGGCCAGGAACTGCCACTCCGTCATCTCGTTGCCCTTGAATTCGCCGTAGCTGCTGACGTTTTCCATTGCCAGCGGCACCTCCAGGAAATCCTGAGCGATCCGGAGGTTCTCCGCCGTCTTCCGCGCCGCCTCGAAGGTGAAGGGAATCGGCAGCAGGTCATGGCTCATGCTTCCATCCACGCTTCCCCAGCACAGGTGATCGGAGATCCACGGCGTCTTCGTCCGCCGGACCAAGCGCTTCAACCGCCTCAAATGGTCGAACTTCACTCCCCCTGCATCGCCCGGATACATCCCCACGCCATGTTGGACCACGGTGTATTGATCGAGAATCCGGTCGAGCACCGCGAGGGCACGTCCGCCTTCGACCATGTAGTTCTCCGAGATGATCTCGAACCAGCCTACGGCCGGCTTCTCGGCGAGGATGTGGTTGTAGTGCGGCACCCGCAGGCCGATGCCCGTGGCCAGTTCCACGCCGGAGGTGAATCGCGGGTCGCTCATGGCTGCGCGCCGGTGTTGGAGACGGAAAAACCCCGCGGCACCGATCCGGCCGCGGGGCGATCCGTGGTACCGGAAATCAGAGGATTTCTTCCTCTTCCTTCTTCTTATCCTTGTCCGGGCAGTCGTCCTTGTCCTTGTCCTTTTCACCGGAGAAAACGAGCTCCTCCTTCTTCTCCTTGTCCTTGTCCGGGCAGTCGTCCTTGTCCTTGTCC
>CBFGPU010000402.1:0-3820 GCA_965650715.1 uncultured Haloferula sp.
TCGCCATGCTCCGCCGCTATATCCGCGACGGCTCCCTCTTCCGCGAAAATCCGGTCGGCACCGGCGGAGACATAGTAGCCGCCGCTCGCCGCCACGCCGCCCATTGAGACGACAAAAGGCCGGCCGGTCGCCTTCCATTCGTCGGTCGCTTCCCACAGTACCTCGCTCGCGAGTGCGGAGCCGCCCGGCGAATCGACGCGGAGAACCAGCGCCTTCGCGTTCCCGTCCTTGATCAGCTTGAGGATCTCCGCACGGACCGGTGCGATCGTCTCGTTCGAGATGTCGCTATCGAGCGAAACCACCGCCACGTAGTCGCTCTTCCCGGCCTTCGACTTGTCCGATTGGAACATCAGCTTGAAGACATCGAACATCCCCGTGATTTCCGGGCCATCGAGGTCGGGCAGGGCATATTCGTGGTCGAAATCCGCGTCCTTGTAGGCCTCGCGCACGGCGGCCGAGAAATCGGTGCGGTGCTTGAGATCGTCCACCAGGCCCGCCTCTTTCGCCTGTTGCGGCGAGAAGGTGCCGAGATCGATCAACGAACGCACCTTCTCCGCCGGCACCTTGCGGCCTTCCGCGACCTTGCCCACGATCTGATCGAAGATCCCGCCGATCAGATCTTCCTGCTGCCGTTTGGCGAAATCGCTCGGGCCCGTGCGGTAGAATTCCTCGCCGAAGCTCTTGAAGTCGCCGATGTGGATCACGTCCGCGACCACGCCCGCCTTGTCGAGCAGGCCCTTGAAGTACATCGACTCCGCGTAGAGCCCGCTGAAAGACACGTCGCCCTCCGGCATCAGCGTGAAGTGGTTCGCGGCCGAGCCCAGGAGCGCCGTCGCGTTGCTGAGCGAGTCGCTATACAGCCATACGTCCTTGCCCGCCTTGCGCACCGCGCCGAGCCGGCGGTGGATCTCCTCGATCTGCGCGAGCCCCAGCCCGGCATCGTCCGCATCCATCACCACCGCGGAAACCGCGGGATCGCCGGCCGCCTTCTCCAGGCTCCGAGTGAGGTCGAAAAGCGTCAGCGGTCGGTTCGACTCCATGCCCAGGCTGCCGAGGAGCGAAGTCTCCGGGCGGCCGGATTCGGAAAGCGCTCCTTCCAAATCGTAGATGGCGACGATCTTCTTCTCTTCCTCGGCAAGCAGGCTGCCGGCGAGCAACACGGGAATCAGGGCGCGGTACATGGGGCCATGCCTATCACCGGAATCCCCGGATGGCAACCGGCCGGTTGACCTTTGCCGCGGAGCTGCCGATGCTCGCCGGATGCTGCGGTTCCTCCCCGCCCTCGCGCTCTTGCTGCCCTGTGCCGCAGCGGCACGCCCGTGGACCGACGACGTCCTCTACTTCCTCATGACCGATCGCTTCCATGACGGCGATCCGGCCAACAACGTTCCCGCGGGCAGCGACCCTGAACTCTACGATCCCGCCCAGAAGGATCTCGGGAAGTACCAAGGCGGCGACCTGCGCGGCCTCGAACTCGCGATCCGTGCCGGTTACTTCAACGAGCTCGGCGTGACCGCACTCTGGATCACCCCGCCGGTGCGGAATGTCTGGCGCTCCGGGCCCGACGGCGATTGGAAGAGCGGCTACCACGGTTACTGGGCGCAGGACTTCCTCGACATCGATCCCCATCTTGCCAGCGCCACCGCCCTCGATGGCCATGCGTATCCGGAAGGTGCCGAAGGCCGCATGCAGCACTACCGGGACTTCGTGGCCCTGGCGCATTCGAAGGGCCTGAAGGTCGTGCAGGACGTCGTTCTCAACCACGCCGGTCCGGTCTTCTACTACGATGCCAACGGAAACGGCCAATTCGACACCGAGACGTGGAAGGAGTGGCAGCAGCCTTTCAAGGCCAACGGCTACCACGGCAACGCCGCCTGGGCGGAAATCCCCCGCTGGAACATCCGCCGGCCCATGCCTGCCGGCCCGCAACGCTTGCTCGGCCGGAACATCCCGACCGGCGGCGTGCTCGCGGAGCTGTCGAGCTACGGCCGCAAGGGTTGCTCGGGCGACCGCAGCCTCGCGGCCGAGAACGGCGAGGAGATCGAATGCGATTTCTACACCCTGCGCGATCTCTGGACCGCGCCCGGCAGCGGTCACTTCGACCGCCTGGTGGACGGGTTCGTCGAAATCTACACGTTTTACCTGCTTGATGTCGGCGTGGACGGCCTGCGCATCGATACCGTGAAGCACGTCCATCATCCCTTCTGGGACGCCTTCACCGAGCGCCTTCGCAAGCGCCTCGGATCACGGGTGAAAGACAAACTCCTCTTCGGCGAAGTCTATGACGACGATCCGGAGAAGCTGGGCGACTACACCTGGCGGAGCGACTGGCCGGCACGGAAGGATCCCTGCCTGGATTCGCTGCTGAATTTCGATCTGTGCGCGGCCGCCCGCAGCTACCTGCGCCACGAAGGCGACAGCTACGGAGACGCCCGCGGGATCGAGCAGGCGATGAAGGATCTTCAGGAGGGCAAGGGGGGTGATGGCCGGCTCTTCTACAACCCTGCTCCCGGGCCGGACGGCTCCAATGCGCTTCGGAAGTCGGTCACCTTCATCGAGAATCACGACGGCTTGAACCGCTTCCGGGTCGCGGGCGTGACCGGGGAGCGCAGCAACCTCGCGCAAGCCCTTGTCATGTCGCTGCCCGGAATCCCGTGCATCTATTACGGTGCCGAGATCGCCCTGCATGACACCGCCGGCCCCCTCGGGAAGGATTCCGAAACCGGCCGCCTCACCCTTTTCCCCCGCGAGGCCGGCCCCGTGCTCGCGAATCTCCGCGAACAAGAGTCCTTCAAAACGATTGCCCGGATGGCGAAGCTGCGCCGCGAGATCGCCGCGCTCCGCTCCGGCCGCTTCGAGCCGCTGTGGGTGGATAGCCCCGCGGATGTCTCGGATGACGGGGTCTTTGCCTTCACCCGCGGGGACGGGGATGAACGGGTTGTGGTAGTCCTCAATGCTTCGGATCAGGATCGTGGTCCTACACTTTCCACCCGCTTCAACCCCGGGACGATTTTGAGGGTAGAGGGCATTTCCACCCCTGCCCGGAACCTCGCTGTCGGGGAGAACGGCTTGGCGACGATCCCCGTGCCTGCCGGACGCATCGGCATCTGCCGCCCGGTAACGCCTCGCTGATCCACGCGATCACGGGTGTTTAAATCACTTCACATTTATTAAGTTTCAGGGTATTACACTCCGCATGCCCCCCCAGACCAAAGCGGCGTGGATCCGTCGTGTCTTCGCGATCCTTCTTTTCGGTGGCGCTGCCGCCGGCGGCGTTTTCTTCGTGATGCCCGACGGCGGGAGGAAAGGAGAAAAGGAAACCAGTACCGCGGTGCAGGTGACGAAGGAGAATATCGACAAGATCCAAGGGAAACCCGGCGTGCTGACCATCACGAACATGCGCCTCGACGGGAACCCGGACTCGAAGAAGCTTCAGGAGATCCTGGAGGAGCTGAAAAAGAACAAGTACGGGGAAAAGGTCCAGTTGGCCGAGGTGGATATCGAGAAGGAATTCCAGATCGCGACGGAGGCCGGCGTCGTGGACCTGAAGCAATTCGCCGGGCACCTCGATTTCCATACGGAGGGCAGGAAGCTCGGCGACCTGGTGGCGGAAACCGATCCGAAGGTCGTCGAAGCCACCATCGACCGGATGCTCGCCGGCATGATGCAGCGGATCAACAAGAACTGGCTGCCGGAGGTTCCCGGCATGCAGCGTGACCGCGGGCAGCCGGTGATGCAGATCAAACCTGCTGCAAGTTCCAAATAGGAGAGTATCCTCCCGCATGCTCCGCACCCCTCTGCTGCTCGTGGCCCTCCTGAC
>CBFGPU010000403.1:0-3817 GCA_965650715.1 uncultured Haloferula sp.
GCAGTTCAAGCTTTTCCACAAGGCGGACAACCGCGACAGCATGCTCGACGTGCTCGTGTTCAAGGAGGCCGGCTACAGGCTGGTGCTCGATTCGCTGCGGGGCATTGCCTTGGGAGGATTGGAGGAGCACAGCAGCACCGTGAGCTACTTGCAGGCGCATTCGCTCAAGGTCACCGCCGACCGTGAGGTGCCGGTCCAGGTGGACGGCGAGTTGGCAGGGCGCTGGAGCACGGTGCAGTTCGGCAACGAGGATCCCGGGCGCCTGCGGGTGATCGCTCCCGCCGAGCCGATCGGCAGCCGCTTCGTCGAAGCAGTGAAGGCGATGGTTGCCTGGACCAAGTGGAAACCCGTGGAGCAGAAGGTGTGACGGAAGGGGCGAAGAAGGGCGGATGGAGGCGCTGGCTCAAGCGGTTCCTCGTGGCGATGGGGATCGTGGCCTTGCTGGCGGCGGCTTTCATCGGATGGGCCAATTACGCGGCGGTCCATGCCAGCCGCGGCAAGCTGTTCGATGATGTCGGCAAGATCCCGGCGTCGAGGGTGGGATTGGTTTTCGGTACCACCGACCGCTTCCAGGATCGCGAGAACCTCTACTTCCGCTATCGCATCGATGCCGCGGAGAAGCTGTGGAGGGCGGGCAAGATCAAGGTGATCCTGGTCTCGGGCGATAACCGCGAGAAGTACTACAACGAGCCGGAGAAGATGCGGCGCGCGCTGGTTGACCGCGGGATCCCGGCAGACCGCATCGCCTGCGACTACGCCGGGCTTCGTACTTTGGATTCGGTGGTGCGGGCGAAGGAGATTTTCGGCCTGAGTGAGGCGATTTTCATCTCGCAACGTTTCCACAACGAGCGTGCCGTTTATCTTGCTCAGGCGAATGGGATGAAGGTCACGGGATTCAATGCCCAGGACGTGGCCACGCGCGGGGGGCTGAGGACGAAGTTCCGGGAGGTGGGAGCGCGGGTGAAGATGTGGCTCGATGTGCGGGTGCTCGGGACGAGACCGAAGCACTTGGGGGAGAAGGAGAGTTTGCCGGACTAACCCCTCCGTTTTACGCGGCATGCGCGGAACTACTTCAGTAGTCGCGGTGGTGACACCGCGGAAGGACGGGTGATGAAGAGACATCGCAGGTTGCTCCCGCGTTCTCACGAACGCGCCTACGGTTGGTGCGGGGAGAAGAGATGATTTTTTCCGCGCACGATCTGCGGTCTGTCTTGGCGATCGCTGGGCTTCTGTTCCGACGGCATCGATTGACCGCGCTTAACCGCCGGCGGCGATGGCCACGATCTCCACGGAACTGCCGTCGCGGATATCGGTGCCGCCGTAGTCGGCGGGGAAGACGGCTTCTTGGTCCACTTCAACGACGACGGGTTTGCCCGCGAGTCCGACTTCGGCGAGGAGGCCATCGACGGTGATGTGGTCGGCAGCGAAGGCGCGCGACTGGCCGTTGAGAGTGATGGTCATGGTCAGGCGCTGGCGATGGTTTCTTGGGAGAGGATGGCTTCGTCCCAGTCTTTCCATATGGGTTCGATCTGCTTCGTGCGAAGCATCGCGGCGACTTCCGCGGGAGAGCGGGTGTCGTCGATCTTGAATTGCTCGGTCGCTTTCTCGCAGCCGGTGACGCTCTCGAGTTCGACGCGGCGGCCCTTCACGGTGAGGTGGAGGTCGTCGCTGCCGGCACCGGTGTAGCCGCCCGGCTCGGTGCGGGCACCGGCGGACATGTGGGTGACGCCGAGCGGGGCGAGGGCGTCCCGCAGCGGCGCGGGTTCGCGAGTGGAGAGGACGATTCCGACCTGCGGGAAGCAAACGCGGAAGGCGCAGGCAAGCTGGACCAGCGCGCGATCCGACAAATAGAGGTCGGCATCCGGCTCGTACTGGTAGTTGCCGGCGTAGGGACGCATGCGGGGGAAGGCGACGGTGAACTGGGCCTTCCAGCAGTGCTTGTGGAGGTATTCCAGGTGGGCGGCGAGGGCGAGTGCCTCGTAGCGCCACTCGGCCAGACCGAAGAGAGCGCCGATGCCGATCCGCCGGAAACCGCCCGCATAGGCGCGCTCGGGGCAGTCGAGGCGCCAGTCGAAGTTCTTCTTCGGCCCCGCGGTGTGCAGGCGCTGGTAGGTCTCGCGGTGGTAGGTTTCCTGGTATACCACCAGACCTTCCGCCCCGTGCCGGACGATCTCGGCGTATTGGTCGTCCTCCATCGGACCCACCTCGATGCCGATGGTCGGGAAGAGGCCCTTGAGCGCGTCGATGCATTCCTGCAGGTAGCCTTCCGAGACGAATTTGGGGTGCTCGCCAGCGACCAGCAGCACGTTGCGGAAGCCCAGCCCGTGCAGGTAGCGAGCCTCGCGGAGCACCTGATCGACGGTGAGGGTCACGCGGAGGATGCCGTTGTCCCGGGAAAATCCGCAGTAGGAGCAGTTGTTCACGCACTCGTTCGAGAGGTAGAGCGGCGCGAAAAGACGCATCGTCCGGCCGAAATGGTGGCGGGTTAGGCGCTGGCTTTCCCGCGCCAGCGACTCGAGCTGGCGGTCGGAAACCGGCGCGATCATCTGCTCGAAGCGGCGGAGCAAGGGGGACTTGCGCTCGAGGGCGGAGGAGAAATGGGCGGAAAAACTCACGGACGGGGGGAGCATGCAGCGGGGAGGGGGGCTCGTCAAAGCGCGATCCCCCGGAGCTTGCATTGACCGCCCTGGCCGGTTTTGCTCCCGGAGTTGCCCCTGTGCCATGAGCGAACGCATCATCTGCAAACCCACCCCTTGGTTCCTGCTGCGCGCGGGGGCGATGTTGCTCATGTTCGGGATTTTCTCCGCGATGTTCTTCCGGGATGGCAGCAGCGGTTACCGGCAGGAGAACCTCGCTTACTATTTCCATGCTGCCTTCAAGAAGGCGCGGGAGGATTTCCAGGCAAAGAAGGATCTTACTCCGTCGGAGTGGCGTGCCTATGCGGAGGGCCAGACGGTGCCTTTTCCCGAGGATCGCTCTGTGCTGCCGGAGGGAACCCAGGTTCCGATGCCGTGGCCGGCCGTCCTGCACGATGCAGAGAAGATGAAGGCCTCGCTGGCGGAGGCGGAATCGAAGCTCTTCGACGACTATCGCGGCGAGCAGAAGATCAAGAAGGAGGCACCGGAGAAGCCCTTCGATGCCCGCAAGATCGGAGAGCAATGGGTGGTTTTCTGGATCTGTCTGGCGCTTTTCCTGGCAACGCTCTTCGTGCTGCTGTGGACCATCCCGCGCCGGTTGGCCGTGGATGGAGAGGCTCTCTATCCCGTGGATGGCGGGCGTGTGCCTTTCTCCGATCTGGTTCGGCTCGACCTGCGCAAGTGGGACGCCAAGGGTCTCGCGTTCGTTTGGGCGAAGCGCGAGGGCGGCGAACGGAAGATCCGTATCGACGGCTTGACCTATGGAGGTTTCAAGAAGGAACAAGGCGAACCTGCCGAGGCCCTCATGCGGCACCTGCGGGAGAACTTCCGCGGCGAGCTCATCGAGTTCGTCCCGGAGGACGCGGAACCCGCGCAGCCCGCTCCGCCACAGCCCTGAAAGGCTGCCACGAAGCTGAATTTTTCGGGGTTGCCAAGCCCCGGCGGGGGCGGTAATCCCTCCGCAGCGTCAACTACCAAGAACACCCCAATGTCTGACAAGAGCATCGAAGACCGCGTTAAGGACATCATCGTCGACCAGCTCGGCGTCAACGCCGACCAGGTGACCCTGGAGGCCAAGTTCATCGAAGACCTCGGTGCCGACTCCCTTGACACGGTCGAACTCGTGATGGCTTTCGAAGAGGAGTTCGAAATCGAAGTGCCGGACGAGGAAGCGGAGAAGC
>CBFGPU010000404.1:0-3815 GCA_965650715.1 uncultured Haloferula sp.
AGAAGGCCCGCCTCTTTCCCATGGCCGGTTTCTTCAAATCCCTCTACAACAAGATCGCGAACAAGGCGGAAATCGACTGGGACGAGCTGGAAGCCGACCTCGTGACCGCCGATCTCGGCCCGAAGCTGGCCATGCAGATCGTGGACGAATTGCGCGACCTCGGCCGCCAGGTCTCCGCCGACGACGTGGTCGAAGTCGCCCGCCGCCAGGTCGCGCAGCGGCTCCCGGCGGACTCCCCGCCCCTGCTCCCCCGGATGGACGGCAAGCCCTTCGTGTTCCTCGTCGTCGGGATCAATGGCGTCGGCAAGACCACCTCCTGCGCGAAACTCGCCCACTGGCTCCAGCGCCGCGGCCAACCGACCGTGCTGGCAGCCGCCGACACCTTCCGCGCCGCCGCGGTCGAGCAACTCGAGCGCTGGGGGCAGCGGCTGAATATCCCGGTGGTGAAGGGCCAGCCGAACGCGGACCCTTCCTCGGTCTGCTTCAACGCCCACCAGAAGGCGATCGCCGATGGATCGAAGTATCTCATCTGCGACACCGCCGGCCGGCTCCATACCCGCCACAACCTGATGGAGGAGCTGTCCAAGATCAAACGCACCCTCGCCAAGAACGACGAGACGGCACCGCATCTGACCCTGCTCGTCGTGGATGCCACCACCGGGGCCAACGCGCTCCAACAGGCCAGGGAATTCCACAAGGCCTGCCCGCTCGACGGCCTGATCGTGACCAAGATGGACGGTTCCGGGAAAGGCGGCGTGGCCGTGGCCATTTACGACCAACTCGGCATCGCCCCGCGCTACCTGGGCACCGGCGAGGAGCCGGAACAGTTCTCGCTGTTCAACAAGCAGAAGTTCGTGGAAGAGATGTTGTGATGCGCGCGATCCTTCTCCTCCTCGTCGCCTCGGCACTTCTGCCGGCCTGCACCAGACGGACGGTGACCTCCGCCCCGCGAACCACGGCACCGAACACCATGAGCGCGGGCATGTTCATCGGCAAACCGGGCACCTACCATTTCGGCGACCGTTCGGGGTCTCACGACCTTGATGTAACCCTGAGCGGACAGGATATCGGTTGGAGCATCAGCACCTCGCGGACCCTTCCCCATGGCGGCAGCAGCGGAAGCAGCGGCGGCGGGGGCATGCGAATGCAAGCCGCGGGTGATCCGTGGTTCATTTTCGTCGAATCTCCCGGCAGCTATTGGATGTGCAACGGGAGCCAGCGCCTCGACTACCATTTGAACGACGAACATGGCTCCAACGGCGGTTCGGCGGTGCATGACGGCAAGCTCACGCCTTCCGCCCCCAAGGTGCCCGTGGAGCTGATCCCGCGACTGCCGGCGGAAATGCAGAAACTCTTTCCGCCGGTCGAACCGCCGCGGAAACGGCCGAGTATCTGAGCCTCCGCGAATTTCCGCTTTGGCATCGGGCGGCAGGCCGTCTAGTCCGGCGCATCGAAACGCCACTCTCCATCACCGGTCTCGGGGCACTCTCCGGTCTGGGGGAAACCATGGCCGCTCATCTGGCGGCGATCCGCTCGGGCGAGACGAATTTCCAACCGCTCGCCGGTCTGTTAGGGAACTCGAGCCCGCACCGCGATCTCCCCGCGTCGTGGATCGCCCGCCGCGGTCTGCTGGTGAGCCGCAAGTGGTCGCCGGCCAGCATGGCCGCGCTCCATGTCGGCCGCGAGGCGGTGGCGGAAGCAGGATGGACCGCCGGCGATCTGGAGGATGCCGTGCTCTTCCTCGGCACCAGCCGGGGCACCGCCGCGGGCTGGATCGATCCCTGGCCGGAGCGCCGCGCCTTTCCGCTGATGGCCGCGAGCAATTCCCTCCACAGCGAGCCCGCCGCCGCCGCAAGCATCGAACTCGGGATCCGCGGGCCGTGGCAAGTGCAGGCGAGCGGCTGCGCGGCGGGACTGGATGCCTTGGGCATGGCGGCCCTTTGGCTGAACACCGGCTTGGCGCGCCGGGCCCTGGTGCTCGCGGTCGATCTCCCGCTTTCCCCCTCCCTCCTCGATAGCTACGCCGCCACCGGCATCCTGTCGAAGAACGGCCTGAACGATCCTTACTCGCCGGCGAGCTCCGGAATCCTGCCCGCCGAAGCGGCGGCTGCGGTGGCGCTGGAAGCGGCCGGGATTCCCGAAGCGGTCCGGCTCACCGGCTATCTCGCGAATTCCGATGCTGCCGATCCGATCGGCATGCCGCGGGGAGTGCCGGGGCTTGTGGAACTGCTGCGGAAAGCACGGGAGCGATTCGGAGCCCCCGGCTTGCTGGTGCCCCACGCCAGCGGCACCGCCTCTCATGCCAGGCTCGAACCGGGTGCCATCGTGGCCGCGCTTGGAGAAGGCACCGCTGTCTGCCCCCTCAAGCCTTGGACCGGCCACGGCATCGGCGGCGGCGGCTTGTTGGAGGCAGCCGTTCTCGCCGCCTTCTTGCGTGGGGGTGAAGCGCCCCCCCTGCCCCGCGGCTTAACCCTCCCGCCCGGGTTGTCCCTCCCGCCGGGCAGTCTTCCTGCTTCCACCGTCGCCTTCAAACTCGCATCCGCCTTGGGCGGAAAGAACTCCCTGATCGCCCTCCAAGCACCGCCATGAACGACCTGCGCCTCGAAGTCTCCGTCGATGATCAAACCCTCAAGGTCTTCAGGGGGGAGAACCTCGAGCGGACTTACCCGGTGTCCACCGCGGCGAAAGGCGTCGGATTCACCCCCGGCAGCTTCCGCACCCCCACGGGTCGCTTCGTCATCGCGCAAAAGATCGGCGGCGGCCAGCCCGCCGGCACCATCTTCGTCGCCCGCGAGCCCGTCGGACTCTGGCAAGCCGGCGAGCCATCGGAAAAGGACCTCG
Source organism: uncultured Haloferula sp. (assembly GCA_965650715.1). Lineage (GTDB taxonomy): Bacteria > Verrucomicrobiota > Verrucomicrobiia > Verrucomicrobiales > Akkermansiaceae > Haloferula. The sequence continues at coordinate 2,842 of CBFGPU010000404.1, forward strand.
TTCTCACCCGCATCATCCGCCTCAGCGGCCTCGCCCCGGAGAACGCGAACTCCTTCGACCGCTTCATCTACATCCACGGCACCAACCACGAGGACAAGCTCGGCACGCCTGCAAGCTGCGGCTGCATCCGCCTCTCGAATGCGGACGTGATCGAGCTGTACGAACTCGTCCAGCCCGGCATGATCGTGGAAATTCTCCCGCCGCTCCGGAAACGCGGCAAGCTCGCCTTCATGGATTGCGACTCGACTCTCTCGACCATCGAGGGCATCGACGAACTCGGTCGCGCCCGTGGCCCGGAGGTCTTCAAGCTGGTGGAGCATCTCACTCACCAGGCCATGAACGGGGAAGTGCCGATCGGCGAGGTCTTCGGCCGCCGCATGGAGATCATCCGCCCGGACCGCGCCACCGCCGACGCCGTGGCCCGTTTGTACGTGGATACCATCGTGCCCGGGGTGCCGGAGATGATCGCCCGCTTGAAGGCGGAGGGCTGGACCCCCGTCATCCTCTCGGGCGGCTTCGAGCCCTTGATCCGTCCGCTTGCAAAGGTCCTCGGCGTCGAATACGTCGAGGCCGTCCCCCTCTACTTCGATGCCGCCGGCGACTACTCGGGATATGGGGCGGATTACCCCACCACCCGCAACGGCGGGAAGCCGGAGATCATCCGCGAGTGGAAACAAGCGCTGCTTCCGGATGCCGTCCTGATGATGGGAGATGGTATCTCCGATCTGGAAGCCAAGGGCGAGGTGGACCTCTTCATCGGCTTCGGCGGAGTCGTGTCGCGGCCCGCCGTCGAAATGGGCGCGGATGCTTGGATCACGAGCATGTCTGAATTTGAGAATGTTGACCTTCCAGGTCCTCGCACGACGCTCGCCTGACCCCCGGGCCACTCCTAATTGATAACCGTTCTCAACGACGGTCCGAGCCACCGCCGGAATACTTATCCGTTGCAAATAGTGGCTTAACAGTTGAATCTC
>CBFGPU010000405.1:0-3803 GCA_965650715.1 uncultured Haloferula sp.
GCCCTTCGGCCTGATGGGTCTGCCGCATGCGGAGTCCGTCCCGGCCTCCGGCGTTTTTTCCGCCTCCGTGCGGGTGGCGGGAGTCCAGCGCGAGGAGTCTTTCCCCGAGGAGGTGATCGTCGATCTGGACGCCGCCAAAGCACAGGCCCCGGATGCCCATTTCTACGTGCTCAGCGAGTACACCTACCAGACCCCTCCGCCGCCGGAACTGCTCGACTGGTGCCGCCGGAATGCCCGCCACGTGTTGGTCGGGGGCATCGAGACGATCCGCGACGAGCACATGGAGGAGCGGGTTTACAACATGGCCTACGTGGTCGATCCGGCGGGCGAGGTGATCCACAAGCAAGCGAAGTGCGTGCCGATCCAGTTCATGAATGACGGCCGGCCCGCCCGCCGCCAGCGGATCTGGAAAGCGCCGCAGGCGAAGGTTGGCATCGCGATCTGCTACGATATGAACTACACCCGCGTGATGGATGCCCTGATCCGCAAGGAGGCGGAGTTGCTGGTGGTCCCGGCGATGGACGTGAAGTCCTGGGGCGAAACGGCCCACCGCCTCAGCGCGCAATTGACGGCGGTGCGGGCCGCGGAGTACGGCGTGCCGCTCTTCCGTCTCGCCAGTTCCGGTTATTCGCGCATCGCCTTGCCAAATGGCAGGCTGACCGCGGAGCTCGGCACACCGGGTCAAGGCGAGGTCATCCACGGGGAAGTCCTCACGGGAGGCAAGGGACGCCGGCCGCTGGACCGCTGGCTGGCATGGCCCTTCCTGGGGCTTACGGCCGGGCTCGTGTTGTTCCTGCTCGTGGATGAGTTCCGTCGGATTCGGGCTGGCAGACCGGTGGTGGCGTGATCCCTCCGTAGGCGCGGTGGTGACACCGCGGAAGTTACCTTCGGAGCCCGCCTCACCCCGCATCCCGCGTTCTCACGAACGCGCCTGCGGGTCGCGGAGGCGATCACCCCTCCGTCTTCGCACCCTTCTTCGCCCGCGGGGGACGCTCGGGAAACTCGAACTCGATCTTCCCTTTCGCGGGGTCGAGCTTGAGGTGGGCATCGAAGGCGCGCTTGGTGCGGTTCGAGACGAAGCCCTTGATCAGGTCGGTCTTCCCTTCCGACAGCAGCTTGAAGGCTTGGTCCTGCGGGATCTCCTTCTTGAGGATCTCCCGGCCGAGACGGAGGCCGTCCGGATCGCTCTTGGTCTTGAGATCCGGCACCAGGTAGGCCTTCTCGGTGCCATAGACCTTCACCGTCTTGCCGTCGGGGAGGGTCACGGTGCCGAGCACCATGTCATCGGTAAGCTCGACGATCTTGTCCTCCTTGCCTTCGAAGACGAAGTTGACCTTGAACTTGTCATCCAGTTCCAACGCGGCATCGAAGGGCTTGTTGAACTTCGATTTGAAACCTTCCAGCGGGCCGACGAAGCGCTTGCTGAAGAGTTCCTTCGCCTCGGCCTCGGTGAGCAGGCGGCCGGCGATGTACTTCTTCGTCTTGAAGTTGCACTCGGGATTGCGGCACTCGTAGGTGTCGTCGGTCTGCTTGAGATCCCGGGCCCCGCACTTCGGACAGGCGGCGTGCAGGTCGGGGAAGGCGCGGCTCTTGATTTCCGCGGCGAGGCTCTTCGCGCGCTTCACGATGTCGCGCGTGTAATCCTCGATCTCCTGCATGAAGACGCCGCGCTGGAGCTGGCCGTGCTCCATCTGGCGGAGCTTGAATTCCCATTCGCCGGTCATGCCGGGCGAGGTCAGGCCCACGATTTCCATCTCCTTCAGGATGTGGATCAGACGCATGCCGTTCGGCGTGACGTGCAGGTCGCGGCCATCGCGGACGATGTATTTCTGGGCGATGAGTCCTTCGATCGTGGCGGCACGGGTCGCGGGCGTCCCCAGACCGCGCTCGGCCATCGCCTCGCGCAAGGCTTCGTCGTCGATCAGTTTGCCCGCGCCTTCCATCGCGGAAAGCAGGGTGGACTCGGTGAAGCGCGCGGGCGGCTTGGTCTGCTCGTGGCGGACCTCGATTTCCTTCGTCTCCGCCTTCTCGCCGGGAGAGACGGCCGTGAGCTCGTCCTTGCCGGAGGCGACGCCCGGACGGCGGCCATAGACTTCCAGCCAGCCCGGCTTGACCAGCACGCGGCCATCGGTGCGGAACGTATCCGTGGTGTCCCCGGTCGTGATGCGTGTCAGGCGCGTCGTTTGCTCATACTCCGCGTTCGGGAAGAACACGGCGATGAAACGCTTCACGATCATGTCGTAGAGCTTCTCCTCGGTATCGCTGAGCTTCGCGATCTTGCCGGTCGGGATGATCGCGAAGTGGTCGGAAACCTTCTTGGAATCGAACACGCGCTTGGACTTCGAGAAACGCGGGCCGTGCTCGTTTTTCCCTTCCAGCACGGCACGGGCGTATCCGGCCACGCCGAGATCGGAACTGGCGATGTCGCGCAGGGTTTCCCGCACGGTGTCCCCGTAGTCCTCCGGCAAATAGCGGGAGTCGGTACGGGGATAGGTGATCATCTTGTGCTTCTCATACAGCGCCTGGGCGATCGCCAGGGTGCCCTTCGCCGTGAAGGGCGCGTCGCGCTGGAGCGTGGTCAGGTCGTAAAGCTGCGGGACGATCTGCGACTGCGCCTTGGTCTCTTCGGAAACGGTGCCCGGCTTGCCCTCGCAGCGGGCCTTGATGGCCTCGGCCACCGACTGGTCCCAGATCCGCTCCTGGCGGCCGTGGGGATTCGACTCGTCCTTCTTCCAGCCCTCATCGATCCAGCGCCCGGCGTAGTCGCCCGCCGCTACGCCGAAGGTGGCGTGCACTTCGAAATACGGGCTCGACTGGAAGGCCTGGATCTCCGCCTCGCGGGCAGCGAGGATCGCCAGCGTGGGAGTCTGCACGCGGCCGGCGGCGGTGATATTGAATCCACCGTGGCGGGAGCGGAAGCAGGTCAGGGCGCGGGTGGCATTCAGCCCGACCAGCCAGTCCGACTCCGAGCGGCACTTCGCGGCGTCCGCCAGCGGGCGCATCTCCTCGTCGGACCGCAGCTTTTCCCAAGCATCGATGATCGCCTGATTGGTCATCGACTGCATCCACAGGCGCTTCACCGGCTTGGTGATGCCGCCGATATCCATGATATAGCGGAAAATCAGTTCGCCCTCGCGGCCGGCGTCGCAGGCGTTGACGATATTGTCCACGTCCTTGCGCTTGGCCAGCTTGAGGACCTGCTTGAGGCGGGTCTCGGAATCCGGGATCGGGTCGAGCTCGAAGCGCTCCGGGATTGCGGGCAGCACGTCGAAATTCCACGGCAGCTTCTTGCCGTTCGGCCCGGTCGGCATGCGCAGTTCCACCAAGTGGCCGACGGCCGAGGTGATGATCGCCTGATCGTTCTCGAACCACGTGTCGCGGCCCGAACCCTCCTTGTCGAATTTACCCAAAGCCTTGGCCAATGCCCGGCTGAGGTCGGTCATGACACTGGGTTTTTCGGCGATGATCAGGGTTTTTCCCATGGATAGGTGGCGGTCTCCCGGCCGAGGGACTAGACGGGTGAGAGGCCGCTTGGCAAGGGGATTCCGGGTTGCTGCCGCCGATCCCCGTAGGGGATGAATTTTCCGCCGGACCCCAAACGTGCGGCACCAGGCTCCCCTATGAGGACCGGCGGAAGGCCCGGATTGCCACGGGAAGCTTTAGTAATCCGCGACCGGCGAATTCGCCTCCATCGCGCCCGGTTCGGGGACTTTCGCGGCGAGTTCCGCGATCTCCAGACAGAGTTTTTCCCACTGGGATTCCGACCACTTGAGAGGCCCGTGGAGCTTCTTGCGGAAGCGCTC
>CBFGPU010000406.1:0-3800 GCA_965650715.1 uncultured Haloferula sp.
CGGTTCACATAGGCACCGCCGAGCAGCGTGCCCAGTTCCTGGCCCACGCCCGCAAGGTCCATGCCGAGATCGGCCAGGCGCTCGCGGTCGATCTGCACCCGCGCCTCCGGGCGGTCGATCTTAAGGTCGGTATCGACATAAAGGAATTTCCCGCTCTGGAAACCGGCTCCGATGATCTCGTGCGCGGTCTGGATCATCTGCTCCACCGGTCCATCGGTCTGGAGAACCAATTCGACATCGTGCTGGCCGGAAGTCGGCAGGGGTGGATCGAGGCGCGGGAAGACGCGGATGCCGGGCACCTGCGAGACCGCGCCGAAGACCTCGACATACATTTCCTCGGTCGTCCGCTCGCGCTCCTTCCAGCCCTTCGTGGCCATGCCGCCGAAGCCGCCCCACCCGGCGGTGAGCGACCACATGTAGTCCGCCTCGGGGAATGCCATGACGCTCTTCACGAGATCGAGCGAATCGCGGTTCGCCGACTCGATGGTGGAGTCGGGCGGGGTGTCCATGAAGAGGCTGATGTGGCTCTGGTCCTCGACCGGTGCGAGTTCGCTCTCCGAGAAGAGGTAAAAGGGAACCGCCGCGAGCATGATGACGACGGCGACGCCCATGATCGTCCAGCGGATCTGCAGGGCACCATCGAGCATCATCGCGTAGGAGGCCTTCACGCGGTCGAAGCCGCGGTTCACCAAGCGGGTGAGCCGCCCTTCCTTCCCGCGTGCATGCACGAAGCGCGAGCTCATCACCGGCGAAAGGGTCAGGGCGACGAAACCGGAAACGATCACCGCCGCGGCGAGCGTGATCGCGAACTCGAGGAACAACGAGCCGGTGAGGCCGCCTTGAAAACCGATCGGCGCATAGACGGCGGCAAGCGTGATGGTCATCGCGACGATCGGGCCCTTCAACTCGCGGGCACCGATGAGTGCGGCCTGGATCCGCGACTTCCCTTCGCGGACGTGGCGCTCCACGTTTTCCACCACCACGATCGCGTCATCGACCACCAGACCGACGGAGAGCACGATCGCGAGAATGGTGAGGAGGTTCAGGCTGAAGCCGCAGGCCAGCATGATCGCCGCGGTGCCGATCAGTGAGATGGGCATGGCGATCAAGGGCACCAGCGCGGTGCGGATCGAACCCATGAAGATGAACACCGCGAGGCCGACGATCAGGATCGTTTCGGCGAGCGTCTTGCTGATTTCCTTGAGCGCCTCGCGCATGAACATCGTGCCGTCGTAGGCCAGCTTCATCTCGATGTCCTCCGGCAGCGTCGGCCGGATGCGGTCCATCTCTTTCTCCAAGGCCTTCGCCACATCGATCTCGTTCGAGCCGACGAGCGGCCAGACGCCGAGATAGACGCCTTCCTTCTCGCTGTGCTTGGCAATGTAGTCCGGCTCTTCCGCACCGAGTTCCACCTTCGCCACATCGCTCAAGCGGACGATCGCGCCATCCCGCTCCACCACGATGAGCTTTTCGAATTCGTCCGTGGAGCGGAGGTCCGTGTTCGCGAGCAGGTTGATCTCGACCAGGTTTCCCTTCGTGCGGCCGACGGCGGCGAGGTAGTTGTTGCGGCGGAGCGCCGAGTGGACATCGCCCGGCGTGAGATTCATCGCCGCGAGCCGGTCCGGATCGATCCACACGCGCATCGCGATCTGGCGGCCGCCTTCGATCGTGACGCGTTGCACGCCGGGCAGCGTTGCGAACTGCGGTTGCAAGGAACGGGCGAGCCAGTCGGTGACGGCGGACACGCTGCGCTCCGGTGAGGTGAAGCTGAGGTAGAAGGTCGCGTAGGGTCGGTCGGCGCGCTGGATTTCGACCATCGGCGGCTCGGCCTCGGCAGGCAGCTCGGCGCGGACCTGCTGGAGGCGGGCATTGATCTCCGCGAGCGCGGCGGTGGTGTCGTGATTCAGTTTGAGCCGCACCGTCACGGTGCTGACGCCGGCCCGGCTGGTGGACTCCACGTGATCGACGCCGCCGATCTGGGAAACGACCCTCTCGATGGGCGTGGTCAGGAAGCCGCGGACGGTCTCGCCACTAGCACCATAGTAGAGCGTGGTGACGAGGACGGAGGAACTCTCGAGCTTCGGATATTGCTGCACGGGCAGCGAGCCCACGGCCCGCCAGCCGACGAGCACGATCACGAGATTGACCACGATGGCGAGCACCGGGTGCTTGATGAAGGTATCGGTAAAGGAGCGCATGGCACCGGGTGTTTCGCGACTCAATGCGTGCGGCTTCCGTCCGCGGGTTTGGCGACATCGGCGACGAGCACGCCTTCCCTCAGCTTGAAGGAACCGGAGGCGGCGACCTGCTCGCCGGCGGAGAGGCCTTTCTCGATGAGCACTTCATCGCCTTGGACCGCGCCGCTCTGGACCAGCCTCATGGCGGCGCGCGGCTTGCCCTGCTTGTCCGCGACGACCGTGAAGACGTGATCCCCTTCCGGACCGCGGCGCAGGGCGCTTACGGAAACCGCGACGAGCTTGCGCGGCGCTCCGACCGGGACCCGCACCTGGACGGATGCCCCCGGCGGCGGGACCTTCGTGGCGTCCGCCACCTTCGCCCGCACCCAGGCGCTGCGCGTGGCACGGTCGATGCGGGCATCGAGGGCGACGATGGTCGCGCTGACGGGGGCATCCTTGTTCGCGCCTACGACCTCGATGACGTCTCCTTCATGGAGTCCCGCCGCGATGTTCTGGGTGACGGTGAAATCGACATGCACCGCTTCATCGACTCCTTGGAGCGTGGTGAGTTCGGTGCCTTCTTCGAGATACTGCCCCGGATGCAGGTCCGAAAGACCGATGCGGGCGCGGAAGGGCGCACGGATCACCTTGCGCGCGATCAGCGCTTTCGTGCGCTCGGTCTGGGCCAGGGCCACGTCGCGCTCGGCGCGGGCTTGATCGAGGTCTTTCTTCGAACTCGCGCTGCTGGTCGCGAGGGTTTCGACCCGGCCCAAGGTCGTCTGTGCGAGCGCGGCCTGGGCTTCGAGGGCCCTGAGCTCGGCTTCTTCCACGGAGACATCGAGCGCGACGAGTATGTGTCCGGCCTCGACGATTTTGCCGGGCGTCAGGTCAACGCTTGCGACGGTACCGGCGATTTCGTTCCGCAAGGTGACGGAACGCAAGGCCAGCACGGAGCCCACCGCGGTCGTGGTCCTGCGGTGCTCGACCTCGCGGGCCTGGGTCACCACCACCGCTTCCATCGGCTCGGGCATCATTGCCGCCGCCTCCGCCGCCTTGCGGAGATCGGCCCGTTTCCATGCCGCCAGTCCGACGCCGACCGCCGCGACGGCGCCGACGAGCGCCAGTGATCCGATCCACTGTGATGCTTTCATGGTTCCTGAGGAGTAGTCGTTCGAGATGCGTCGTTCTTGGCAGCGGCGTCGATGGCTTGGGAAATCGCCCGCTCGAGCACCGCGCGCATGCGGTCGAGATCGTCCTGGACCACCGGGCGGAGCCGCAGCACCCAGGAAAACCACATGCCGTCCATGGCGGTGCTGATGGTCTCGGCCACGCCCTCGGGCAGGCCGTCCGCCTTCAGGTAGCCGTAGAGTTCCCCGTAGGTCTCCCGCATCGGTTGGACGAGGGCCGGGTTCTGCGCCAGCGCCGCGAAGACCGAGGAGTAGCTGCGCCGCAACTCCTCCGTCCAGGCCTGCGCGTCCGTGAAACAGTTCAGCAGGAGCCCCCGGACCATCCTGCCCGGCCCCGGCGAAACGCTCTCATATGCGGACATGAAATGAGTCCGCCAACCCTCCGCCGCCCGCCGGACCATCGATTCGATCAGTTGATCCTTGTTCGTGAAGTAAT
>CBFGPU010000407.1:0-3799 GCA_965650715.1 uncultured Haloferula sp.
GGCGGAGCGGCCGGTGGTACTGGTCAGCAGGATCGGTCGCAGTTCTTCCTCCAGCATGCGCTTGGTCGAGGCGGGCCCGTGAGTCAGTGCGTGTCGAATCGTGGACCACTGGTGTTTCAGCACGGCTTCGTCCGGGATCACCACGAAGTCGCGCGGATTCTCCAGCAGGCGCTTCGAGGTAAAGGGCAGCAGTTGCAGATCCTCCGTTCCCCGGATGTCCCCGGCCTCGACTCCCAGCTCCTTGAAAAGCTTCGAGTAGTAGGCGGTGAATGGCACCACGCGGTCGCTCAGGAGGCGCCGCAGCAGCGCATCCTGCCGGTGGTGGGTTTCGTCACGCGACGTCGTGGCCCACCATGCGTTGGTATGGCGCGAGTTCATGGGTTTTGAAATCGGGTCGCAGCATGGCGCGGATCTCATCGAGATTCTCGGTGGCGACCTTGCGGCCGGCATCGATGAACCGGCGGAAGCCGGCATAATCGTGCCAAGGGGCGAAGAAGTGTTCCGGGCGCAAGCAGAGGTCGGCCTTCTTGCAGGACTCGTGCGCCATCCGGATCTGGGCGGCGCGGATGCTCTGGCGGAAAGTGTCGATCATGTTGCCGCGGGCAAGGAGGTTCACGTTCGAATTGAGATGGGCTCCGGCACGTTGCCACCAGCGCAGCGGCACGTCCTCGTCCCGGCGGCACAAGCCCTCGTCCACATCCTGGAAAGTCGGTACCACCGAAATCGCCAGGACACGGTCCACGTCGGTGAATTTCCGCAAGGCTCCCACCGGCACGGGGTCGATCACGCCGCCATCGACGCAGCGGTGGCCGTCCACCACGACCGGCGCGATGATGCCCGGCATGGCACAGGAGGCGTGAATCGCCTCCACGATGCGGCCCCGCCGGAAGACGACTCTCTCCTTGGTATCGATATCGACCGCCACGGCGAGGATCTTGCGCTCCAACTCTTCGAAGCGGAGATCCCCTAGAGAGCGCTCCAGATGAGCCCGGGCCTTCATCCCGCGGAAGAGCCCCTTCATCGGCGGGATCATCGGGTCGGCGAGCTTCCACAATTGCCGCCGGTCGTGCATCTCCTCGGCCAGTTCTTCCAGCGCGGCTCCGGAAAAGCCCGCGGCCCAGAGAGCGCCGATATATGCCCCCATGCTGGAGCCGGCGATGGCATGCACCTCGATCCCGTTTTCTTCAAGGACCTGCAGCACGCCGACATGGGCAAGGCCGCGCGCACCGCCGGAAGAGAGGGCTAGCCCGAGCTTCGGCACCGGAGCGTCATCCAGCGGCCTTTCCCTCCGTGCGGGGCGAGGGTCGCCGCGGAAAAAGCGCAGGATTTTGCCGAGCATGGGCAGGGTTCCTTTCCAGTTGGATGGACCGGTTGATCCCGATCCACCTAACAGTAGGCGGAGACTCCCCGGAATGCAAACAACCGCTGGAATTTTTCCTGCCGGCCCGATTTCAAACACCAGAGCCGCACGCCGCGTCGCTATTGAAAAGGGGAAAGGGCGGTGCCTCCACTCAGAGCGTGATCTGCGCCCCCAGTTCCACCACCCGGCCCGGCGGAAGCCGGAAATATGCCGTCGCCGGTGACGCATTCCGCGCCATCACCGCGAACACCGCGAGGCGGATCCGATCCAGCGCGCTGGCATTCTTTCCGACGCCGTAGGACTCTCGGCCGAGGAAATAGGTCGCCTTGCCCGGGTGGAATTTCACCTCGTCCGGCAAGCGGTTCTTCAAGGCCTCCGGCACGTCCGGTGTTTCCGCAAAGCCGAAGCTGAGACTCACCCGGTGCACTCCTTCGCCGAGGTCGGTGTGTTGCGCGCAGGCGCAGGGATCCGCGTAGGGCTGGTCGAGCGTGTCAACGTGCAGCAGCACAACTTTTTCGTGCAGTACCTGGTTGTGCTTGAGATTGTGCAGCAACGCGGTGGGGACGGTGTCGCCCCGCCCGCTCATGTAGACCGCCGTGCCGTTCACCCGGTGGATCGAGCCGCGCTTCAGGTCGGAAAGCAGCGCCTCCACCGGCAGGGCCTCGCGGGACAAACGGGCGTAAAGCCGGGCCCGGCCCCAGATCCATGTGTACATGACCCAGAAAATCCCCCCTCCGACCACCAGTGGCAGCCAGCCCCCGTCGATGATCTTGTGGGTGTTCGCGGCAAGGAAAGCCCCGTCTACGACCAGGAAAAGGAACGTGAGCGCCAATGCCTTGGGCTTTTTCCATCCCCATACCGCGATGGCCGCGGAGTAGAACAGCATCGAGGTGATGGTCATCGTCAGCGCGATCGCGATCCCGTAGGCCCCTTCGAGTTCGGAGGAACTACGGAACCCCAAAACCAGCAGGATGCACGCGATCGCGAGCAGCTTGTTGACCGATGGCACGTAGACCTGTCCTGCCGAGTGTTCGGAGGTGTAGCGGATGCGGACCCGCGGCAAACAGCCTAGCTGGACCGCCTGGGTCGTCAGCGAAAACGCTCCGGAAATCAGCGCCTGGCTCGCGATCACGGCAGCACACGTGGCCAGCACGGTAAGCGGGAGACGGAGGTAATCCGGGGCCAGCAGGAAGAACGGATTGGCGATCGCCGCGGGATCGCTGGTCAGGAGCGCCGCCTGTCCCAGATAGTTCAGCGCAAGACCCGGGAACACGATTGTAAACCAAGCGGCCCGGATCGGCTTCACCCCGAAGTGCCCGAGATCCGCATAAAGAGCCTCACCCCCGGTCACCGCCAGGAACACCGACGCCAGAAGCGGGAACGCATGATGCCACTCGTGGATCATGAACATAAGTCCGGCATGCGGACTTACTGCGCCGAGCACCTCCGGGTGCTTCAGTAGCGCCCGGATACCCAGAGCGCCGAGCGTGGTAAACCAGAGCAAGACCACCGGACCGAAAAGCACGCCCACCCGGCCCGTGCCGAAACGCTGGATGGCGAAGAGAGCCACAAGGATACCCACGCAGATGGGAAGCACCCAATCCGCGACCACGGGGGCGCTCACCGACAGGCCTTCCACGGCGCTCAATACCGAGATGGCCGGGGTCAACATCCCGTCGGCATAGATCAGGGCGGCACCGGCGAGACCCAAAACCAGCACCGACTTGGGATCGGTGCCTCCCAAGCGTCGTGCGCCTGAGCGAATCAGAGCCGAAAGCGCCAAGATGCCGCCTTCGCCCCGGTTGTCCAAGCGCAGGATGATGAAGAGATATTTGAGGGAGACGACAAGAACCAGTGACCACACGATCAATGACGCGGCACCGATCAGGTTGTCAGGGTTGATCGGCGCTCCATGCTGCCCGGAGAAACAGGCCCGGAAGGCGTAGAGCGGACTCGTCCCGATGTCTCCGAAAACGATTCCGAGGGCCGCAAGGGTGGCGGCGGCGAGCGTGGGCTGGCGGCCGCGGTGGCCGTCGGAAATACTGTTCATCGTCACGGAGCGGATCGCCCGCCCGGCTTTCCAAACACGCCATGGACGCCGTGGCCAGCGAAAAGCCCCCCGGGCTGCATTGTAAAAAGAGCTTGATTTCCCACTGGTTGGATCTCCCCGGACATAAAGAATGGGCCCCGATGCCCCTCGCCTTCGCCCTGATCGCCCTGAGCTGCCTTATCCTTTTCGCGGGAGCTGAAGTCCTGGTCCGCGGCGGGGCGTCCCTTGCCCTGAAGCTGGGCCTCACTCCCCTGGTAGTCGGCCTCACGGTGGTGGCCTACGGCACTTCGGCACCGGAACTTCTGGTCTGTTTGAAGGCTGCTTTCGCAGGGCAATCCGACATCGCCATCGGCAACGTGGTAGGTTCCAATATTTTCAATGTCGCCGTC
>CBFGPU010000408.1:0-3798 GCA_965650715.1 uncultured Haloferula sp.
GCCGCCCGAGAGCGATTGGATCCGGCGCGAGCGCATCAGGCCCTCTTCCGTGACCTCGCCTTCGACCACGAGGTAGGAGATCCATTTCTTCAGCTTTTCACGGTTCGCGGGATCGAGAAGCTTCCCGACCGATCCCTCCGGCAAGTCCGCGAAGGCCTGATCCGTGGGGGCGAAGCAGGTGAGGGGACCTTTTCCCCGCAGGGTCTCGCCCATGCCGCAGGACTCCGCCAGCTTCACGAAGGTCGTGCAGCCTTCCGCGGCAAGGACCTCGGGAATCGCCCGGGCGACATGATTCTCGCCCGCCGGTGTTTCCGTCTCCGCCACGATGGCTTGCATCGGGGAGAGCACGAGCGCCGCCGCCATGACCGGTCCTTTCATGGTGGCTAGATGAACCCCTTCGGACCACCCGCCCACGACACACGTGTTTCGATATCGTCACACGTTCGCAGCCTTCGTGACGGAAGCGTCACGTGGCGCCGCTTCGTCCTCTTGGAAGGTGCCGGTATCGACTCGCAGCTTTTCGGCTGCGATGCCCTTTTTCTCCGACCCTAGCTCTCCCCCACTCCGTTCGCGGGACTGGTTTCGTCTGGCCGTGGCATGCGTCACGAATTTCGCCGTGCTCGCGGCACCTTGTCACGCGTTCCCGGACGATGGCATGCCCGCCATGGCTCCGTATGCGGATGATCTGATGCTCGCGGCGCTCCTGCTCGGCGGGGATGGTTCGGCCCAGGCTCCTGTCGCTCCCGCTTCGCCATTCGTCTGGGAGCCCGCCCCGGTGCGGAAGTACTGGCGCTCGCCCGAGCTTCGCCCGGCACCTGCCGTTTCCTTCCGTTCCGCCTGGCACCTGCCGGTGCAGACCCTGGCGGTTGCGACCCCGCAGCCCGCGCCTGCTCCTTGGCAACCCGCGGCACCGCCCGCAGGGATCGATCCCTCACCCGTCCCCGGCGTTTTCGGTGCGCTTCCGATCGAACAACAGGTCGGGAACGGCGTGGTGACCGGGGAGGTCTCCGACTCCACCACCTTCGAGCCCATCAAGGGCGCGATCGTCGATATCATCGGCACCGGCCGCACCGCGGAAACCGATGCCCAGGGGCGCTTCCGCATCGACGGCCTGCCCGCGGGCGATTTCATCGCGGAAGCCTCCGCGCTGAATTACACCGCCGTTACGATGGGCGTGAGCCCGAATCCTTCCGGGCCGGTTGAGTTGCGCTTCGGCCTCAAGATCAAGCCCGCCGAGAGCGGCACCGAGGAGTACCAACTGGAAGAGGAAACCGTCAGCATCGAGTACAACGAGAACTCGCAGGGCGACTTCAATCTCACGCTTGCCACCGAAGCGCCTTCGATCACGTCGGGCGTGAATCGCGACGACTTTGAGAAGACCGCCGTGAGCGATGCCGGCGAGGCGATCGGGAAGGTTTCCGGCGCGAATATCGTCGATGGGAAATACGCCGTCGTGCGTGGCCTCGCGGACCGCTACGTGACCACCATGTTCAATGGCGCGCAGGTCGCTTCGGCGGATCCTTCGCGGAAGGCGATCCAGCTCGACCTCTTCCCCACCAGCGTCATCGAGTCGATCGGCGTCGACAAAACCTACTCGCCCTGGCTGCCCGCGGACTTCGGCGGCGGCGCGATCAACATCGCCACGCGCGCCTTCCCTACCGAGAGGATCCTCGAATTCAAGGCCGAGATCGAATACAACGACGCACTGGAGGACACGATGTATGTCCATCCGAACCGCGATCTTGGATTCTTCGGAGACGTGACCCACACCATGCCGCCCACGCTGGAGGGGAACGGCGACTTCCTCGATCCGTCCAATACATCGTCCGGCCAGCTTGACCGGCGCTGGTCCGCGCTTCACCGCTCGCAGAGTTTGCTCCCGGTGGCGGACGATGCCGAGATGGGCCACTCCTACGGCCTGACCTACGGTGAGACCTTCGACCTCGGACGCGGCAACCGCTTCGGCCTGATGACCGCCTTCGCGCAATCTTCCGGCGACGAGTCGAACTCCGGCGAGAGCATCCACAATCCCGTGCGCGATTATCTCCGCGACGAGTACACGCGCAGCGTCGAGTGGTCCGCCTTCGTTTCCGGCGCACTCGAACTCGGCGAGAATCACGTCGTTTCCGCCACCTACTTCAGGAAGCACATCGCGGAGGACACCACCGCGCTTTCGAGCAACATCGTGCAGGACAGCGAGAGTCTCCGCTACGGCGCGCTCGCCGGATCTTCCGAAATCGATATCTCGGACATCTTCGGCGGCGATGCCGTTTACTACGGCGAGTCCTGGGATATCGAGACGACCCTGCGGGATCTCGACATCTTCCAGTTCCGCGGTGAGCACACGCTCTGGGACCGCGGGCCGAAGCTGGAATGGAACATCACCACCAGCGGCGCGGAGGAGAACCGGCCGTACTCCACTCACTTTGAATATGGCGTGCTGGATTTCTCGCAGCGCGCGCTCCAGCCCTACATCGAGCAGGCCTACGACGCGCTCGATGCCGTGGCCCGCGACGTGGCCCCCATCTTCGGTGCGGATCCCGAGACCGCGACCTGGCTCGGCTTGCGCCAGCAGGTGGTGGACCTGATCGGCGAGGATGCAACCGCCGCGATCGAAGACCAGAACGGCCTTCCGAAAGTCCGCCAAGGCGGTCCGCTGCGGCTTCCGACGGTTGTCCACGGTCCGTACGTCGGCACGCGCGATGGCAGCCAGGTCAGCAGCCGCCGAAGCGAGCGTACGCTGGAAGACGCGAGCGAGCAGCAGGTGAATCTCACCTTCCCTTTCTACTTCGACGACTCGGACGACCGCCTGATCGAGTTGAAGGTCGGTGCCCGCCACTTCAGCAAGGAGCGTGAGACCCGCACCCGGCTCTACGACATGTATCTGCGCAGCGATGGCGGCAGCGGCTCGGGCTTCACGCCGGATTTCCTCACGCAGGTTTCCCCGGACGGCCGCACCTGGGGCCAGGTCTTTGCGGAGAATCCGGATCTGCTGGTGCAATACTTCAACGGCACTCTCCAGGGCGGTCCCTATTACCAGAACGCGCTCAACACCCGTGGCGTGGAGAACGTGCTCACCGAACTGGAGCAACGCGCCTTCTACGCGAACCTGCGTTTCCAGTGGGACAAGGCCTTCATCACCGGCGGCGTGCGCCAGGAGACGGAGGACTACACCATCGACGTCCTGCCCAATCCGGAATCCGCCTTCGACGACGATGAGATCGCCGCCTTCGGTTGGGAACGCCGCGAGAGCCAGGACGACATGCTGCCATCCTTCGCGGCGGGGAATTCTTTCTTCGGCGACAAACTGCAGGTCCTCGGCGCCTGGTCGGAGACGATCGCGCGTCCGACCTTCTGGGAGTTCGTGCCGACCGTCAGCGTGGACCAGACCACCGGCATCTCGCGCCGCGGCAATAGCACGCTCTTCCGCACCGACATCACGAACACCGATCTCTCCTTCACCTTCCTGCCGAACGACCGCATGACGCTGCGCACCGGCTTCTTCCACAAGAACCTCACGCGCCCCCTGGTCACCTTCTACGAACCGACTTCG
Organism: uncultured Haloferula sp.; assembly: GCA_965650715.1. Taxonomy (GTDB): domain Bacteria; phylum Verrucomicrobiota; class Verrucomicrobiia; order Verrucomicrobiales; family Akkermansiaceae; genus Haloferula. Next base: position 3,554 of record CBFGPU010000408.1, read on the forward strand.
AGCGGCGTGGAAATCCTCTACAAGGATGCCTACATCGATCCCGCCACCGGGGCGGCCACCGATTATACCGCCACCATCAGCGGCGTCGAGCTCGAGGGCGAGTTCAACGAGCTCGGTCCCTTCAGCCTGAAGGGCAACTTCACTTACATCGATGCCCAGTTGAGCTACTTCTACGAGGTCGACGGCAAGCCCGAGGAAGTCACCAGCCAGCTCCCCTATCAGCCGCAGGTGATCCTCAATGGAAC
>CBFGPU010000409.1:0-3793 GCA_965650715.1 uncultured Haloferula sp.
CAAGACCGGCTTCCAGCAAGCGAAGGAGGCCTTCTGCAGCTTCAAGGTGAAGGAGGGCGTGCTGAGCACCCGGGACTTCTACACGGACACGTCCTCGCTGGTCTTCACCGGCGACGGCACCGCGGACCTCAACCGCAAGCTGCTCGACATGACGATCCGGATGAACGCGCGCGGCCTGCTGGGGGTGATCACGCTGCCGCTCAAGCCCTTCTACGGGCTCTTTCAATTCCGCGGCACCGGCCCGCTGAGGGAGCCGAAGTGGGACAACGTGATGTTCACCTCGCCCCCGGAAGACGCCGAAGGAAAGCTCATGGAGCCGCCGAAGGCGAAGCCTGCCCGGAACCGCCCTGCCAACAGGCGGTGAAGGTGGCCGATTCCTTTTCTCCCGCGGTGCGCAGTTCGCTCGATGATTTGGGGATGAGTGATTTGGTGATTTCTCCCTGTCATCCCTCCTTGCGCCCCCGCTAGATCCGTGCCAGCGTTTTGGGCAGGAGCGACAACCGTCTCCGACCTTCATTTCCAACCATCCATCGCCATGTCCGACACTTTTGCTAGCAATGCCGGGTCCCTCGATCCCGAAGCCGGTTTTTCCAAGGGGCCGTCCGTGGGCCAGGCCGCCAACGACCTCCGCGTGGCCGCGGGTGAGAAGGTCAAGGACGTGGCCCATCAAGCCGGCGACCAGGCCAAGGCCTTGAAGGAGCGCGCGGTGGAATCCGTGCAGCACTTCAAGGAGGTTGCCACGGAGAAGGCCTCGCACCTGAAGGAAGTCGCCAGTGAGAAGGCGCTGGCCTTCAAGAGCGCTGCAACGGAAAAGGCCGAGAACCTCAAGCAGGTCGCCGGCGAACGCGCCAAGCAATTCCGCAGCGCCGCCGACGAGCAGTGGCGCGAGACCCGCGAGAAGGCCAAGGAGATCCACATCACCACCGAGGACTACATCCGCCAGCATCCCACGCGCTGTGTGGTCGGTGCCCTGGGCATCGGTTTCGTGATCGGCCTGCTTGCCCGCCGCTGACCGCGGCCACCCCCGGATCGCCCGTGAGACGCAGCCGGCGCGGCCGCGCTCACGGGTATTTGACACCATGACCCAAGGCCCTGCACCGGAAATGCCCGATCATCCCTCTTGGCGGGAGTCCGCGGTGGAATTCGTTTCCACGCGGGTGGAGTTGTTTTCTTTGGAAGCGAAGGAAGCCGGCAAGTCGGTGGCGGTGAAAGCGGCCCTCGCCGTGTTTGCCGCGTGCTGCCTGCTGGTGGCCTGGCTGGTGGCCGTTGCCGGCTTGGTGGGCTGGATTGCCTCGGGAACCGGACCGTGGTATTTCGTAGCTCTCGGTGCTGCAGCCTTCCATCTGCTGCTGGCAGGGATCGCCGCCCTCATCCTGCGGCGTCCGGCTCCCCCCGCGTTCCAGCATTCCAAAGCCGAACTTTCCAAAGACCGCGAATGGCTTCTTCAAAAGAACGAGATCTCGAAATCCTGATTGCGAGGATCGCCGCTTCCCGTGGAGCGGTCGCGCGGGACATCGCCCACCTGCGCCGCCGGCTCGACGTGCCTTCCCGCGTGAAAGAATCCATCTTGTCCAAGCCGCTTGCGTGGCTCGGCGGATCGCTCGGCGCGGGCCTGCTGACGAGCCTGATTCTCAAACGCCGCCGCCGGCCCGCCAAAACCGAGGCCGTGGTGAAGAAAAGCCTTTGGACCGTCTTGCTCGGGGGAGCCTTCACTTTGGCCCGTCCCGCCTTGCAGTCCTGGGCCCTGCGCGAGTTCCAGTCACGCTTCGCACAGCCTAGGTATTCACAGGATAAACACCCCTGAGACAAAGTCGCAATTCGCCCTTCCCAACCCGAAATCTTCCCGCTCTAAAGCACGCCCACATGTCCGAGCACCGCGTACTCGACCACGTTGACGAATATCTCAAACTCGGCCGCGAGTATGACTGTTCCGACGTTCATCTGCCGACGGCATTCCCGCCGGCATGGCGTCGTTTCGGTCAACTGATGCCGATCTGGAATGATCACCCGCCGCTCACCGCGGATGAAACGGAGCGCCTCGCCCGTTCCTTTCTCGGCCAGCGCGAATGGGACCGTCTTCAGGAAAAGGGGGACGTCGATTTCGCCTACACGAATCACCAGGGCCGCTTCCGGGCTTCCGTGGTCAAGCAACGCCTCGGCTACGACATGGTGTTCCGGATCATCAGTGGCAAGCTGCGCTCGATGGAGGAGATCAATCTTCCGGTCGAGCACTTGACTCCGCTCACCCGCTATCACAACGGCCTGATCCTCGTGACCGGTGCCGTGGGTTCCGGCAAGTCCACCACGCTTGCCGCGCTTGTCGATTTCATCAACCAGGACCGCGAGGACCATATCCTCACTCTGGAAGATCCGATCGAGTACGTCTTCGAATCGAAGGGCTGCCAGGTCAACCAGCGCGAGGTCCACACCCATACCGAGTCTTTCGCCAAGGCCCTGCGCGGCGCCCTGCGGGAAGACCCGGACGTGATCATGGTCGGTGAGATGCGCGACCTCGAGACCATCTCGCTCGCGCTCACCGCCGCGGAAACCGGTCACTTGGTGCTCGGCACGCTTCACACCGGCAACGCCCCGCGAACCCTGGACCGCGTGCTCGACGTGTTCCCCGTGGACCAGCGCGAGCAGATCCGCATCATGGTGTCCGAATCGCTGCGCGGCATCCTTTCCCAACAGCTTGTCCCGCGTGCGGACGGCCAGGGCCGGGTGATGGCGCTGGAGCTGCTCGTGAACACCGCCGCCGTCTCCGCCACCATCCGCGATGGCAAGACCTTCATGCTCCCGGGTATCATGCAGACCGGCAAGAACGTCGGCATGATCACCATGGACGAGTCCCTGCGCCGTCTTTACGTGAAGGGTCTGATCACGCAGGAAGAGGCTCTCTTCCGTAGCGAGGACAAGATCCAGATGCGCAATTTCTTCCAATCCTGATTTCCCGCGTAAATTCCCATGGCCCGCATCGACGCCTATTTCCAATATCTCGTCGCGAACAAGGGTTCGGACCTCCATCTCTCGGAGGGCCAGCCGCCGAAGGTTCGCAAGCACGGCTCCGTGGTCGCGATCCCGGACCAGCCCGTGCTGGAAGGTGAGGAGTTCAAAGAAATGCTCGAGGAGATCTGCGATCCGAAGGCATTCGAACGCTATCTGGAGACCGGAGATCTCGACTTCGCCTACTCGATGGACGAGGAGTCGCGCTTCCGCTGCAACTACCTCAAGCAAAACCACGGCCTCGGCGCGGTCTTCCGCTTGATCCCCACCGAGATCATGTCGCTGGAGTCGCTCGGCGTGCCGGAAGTCGTGAAGCAGTTCGGCCATATCCGTTCCGGCCTCGTGCTGGTCACCGGTCCGACCGGCTCGGGCAAGTCCACCACGCTCGCGGCGCTGCTCGACTACATCAACACGAACTACAACCGGCACATCATCACGATCGAGGAACCGATCGAATTCGTGCATCGTAACAAGCGCTCGATCATCACCCAGCGCGAGGTGCCGATCCAGACCCCGTCCTTCTCCGACGGCCTGCGTGCCGCGCTGCGTGAAGATGCGGACATCGTGCTCGTGGGTGAGATGCGGGACCTTGAAACGATTTCGCTGGCGCTGACCGCCGCCGAAACCGGCTTGCTCGTGTTCGGCACCCTGCACACGAACAACGCCCGCAAGACGGTCGACCGTATCATCGACGTGTTCCCCGCCGACCAGCAATCGCAGGTCCGCACCATGCTTGCCGCCTCGCTGCGCGGCGTGCTTGCGCAGCTTCTCTGCAAGCGTTGCGACAAGC
>CBFGPU010000410.1:0-3790 GCA_965650715.1 uncultured Haloferula sp.
CGCGTCACGGGTGCGGACGGCGCGCCGCTCACGGAGGGGCAGCAATACCGCATCCAGCTCTTCTACTCGGACGACCGCGCGACCAGTGCGACCCGCGGCGAGCTTTTCCACGATGGCCGGGGGAATGCCAGCGAGTCCTTCCTCGCCTCCTCGAGTTCCTCGGTCACCGGCACCTTCACCGCCACCGCTGCCGGTTACATGGACATCTTCATCCAGAACACCACGGGGGAGGCGAACTTCCCCGTGGGCATCAATGCCTACGTCCTGCGCGCCGTCGTTGCCGGCGACACGGATGGCGATGGCATGCCCGATGCGTGGGAAACGGCCAACGGCCTCGACCCGAACACAAACGACGCGGCCGATGACGACGACGGTGACGGCGTGGACAACCTCGGTGAATTCGCCTTCAAGGGAGATCCCCAGGACGGCTCCGACAACGGGGTCAACACCATGGCGCTGCAAGACACCGACTCCAGCGGCCAGAAGGAACTCACGCTCACCGTCGCGGTGCGCAGCGGTGCCACCTTTGCTCCCGGAGTGGACGGTGTGCAGGTCGCCTCGGTGGACGGGCTTGCCTACACGATCCGCGGCTCGCTCGACCTGACGAACTTTACCAGTGCGGTGGCGCATGTCGGTTCGACCGCATCGGACGATCCCGACTACCAGCTCCACACCTTCCGCCTGACCGCATCCGAAGGACTTCCCGGCAAGGGCTTCCTCCAAGCCGTCGCCATTGCAGCTCCCTGAAAACCCCTATGAAACCAATGACAATGAGATCCTCCCTGATCCTCCTCGCCGCCACCGCTGTCCACGCCCAGGCGGCCACCCTCACCTTCGTATCGAACTCCACGGTCACCAGCGATTCCGCGCTGGATGCCCCGCTGGTGCTCCATCCGACCGCGACTCTCTCCCAGGCGGTGACCTTCGGAGGAAGCGCGCAAACCGTCGGGACGACCGGCGGTCAGACGATCAGCTTCACGCTCTTGTCCACGGCCACGAACACGGACATGCCCGCGGCGGCCACCGGTGCCACGGCGATGTATAACGCCGGCTTCCAGAGCAACGGCGCGTTGTTTGCGGGGACCACGGGAGATGCGCAGTTCGATGCCGTCCTCGATAGCGGTGCCTGGCACAACAATGGCAGCGATGCAACCCGGCCCATGACCGTCCGGGTCGGTAACCTCACCGTGGGGCAGACTTATCTGGTCTCCCTGTTCTCCGCCGATGCACGGACCACCGACCGCGCCCAAGCCTACTGGGACACCTTTAGCGGCGGGGTCTTCAGCGGGGGGACTTCGGGATCGTTTTCGCAAAATCCGGGGACGATGACGATGTTCACCTTCACCGCCGACGCGGCGTTCCAGGACATCTTTATCGAGGAAACGGACAACATCGGCAACGCCGACACCAATCTTGCCGCCTTCACCCTCTATGCGGTTCCCGAGCCGTCGGGCATGGCGCTGGCAGCGGGGGCGGGGATGCTCGCCTTGCTCCGCCGCCGCCGGCACTAGCTTCCAGGAGGTCAAATGCCTTCCGGCGGGCGGGTCCTTGATGGGTTTCAGGTCCATCCGCCAGGAGCGCATTGTCCGCCGCGGTCCCGGCTGAGGGTTCGCCGGGACCGTGGCGGACCCGACCGCCTGCTCCCCGCCGGTGAGATGTTCTTAGACGAATCACGTTACGATGAAACACATCTCGCCCGGGGCTCAGCGGTTCGCCGCAGTGGGACTGCTGGTGGCCGCCGTGCTGGCCTTCATCCGGCTCGATGCACCGGAGCCTCCGCGCGGGAAGATGTCCAAGCCATCCGAGAGGGGGCGGCGTGAGAACGATGCGAGAGCGATCGATCCTTCACGGGCGCTGGACCGGGCCTTCGCGCTCGACAAAGGGAGAGACCGCGACGTTCTGGTCCGCGAGCTTCTTTCCGGATGGGCCGCCCGGGACGCGGAGGCGGCGTTGGGATGGGCTTCCTCGCTGAAGGATCCCGCCGCCCGGCGTTCCGCCCGCTCCAGCGTTTGTCTGGCGGTGGCGGCAGAAGACCCGCGCCGGGCCGTCGTGCTCGCGCTTGCCGATGATGCGGATGAGGACTGCGAAAGAGGATTGCTGGGATGCCTGACCATGCAGTGGTGCGAAAGGGAACCTCGGGAGGCAATCGAATGGGCGAGCGAACAACCGCAAGGCGAGTGGCGGGACCGCTTGTTAGCGGCAATCTCATCCGTGCTTTCGAGATCGGATCCGGCCGCGGCGGCGCAACTCGCTTCCAACCTGGAGCCGGGTGAACTGCAGGACGAAGCCGTCATGGCCGTGCTCCACCAATGGGCGCTGAAGGATGCCACCGCGGCACTCGAGTGGGCGCAGGCCTTCTCCGAATCCGCACTCCGCGACCGCGCCCTCGTGGAGATCGCTAACCTCCGCAAGCTGGCGGTTGCGGCTGAGGCGAGCGAGTAACCAAATTCAAACGCCCTCGTGAGGGCATCTCCAATCTCCATGGCGATCCGGACTTTCCGGCGCCAACCGAGAAACCCAAACCACACTAAACCCAAACCATGCACACACCCATTAGAAACTGGTTGGCGTCCCTGGCGCTGGCATGCGTCCTCGGATCGCCCCCGGCGGAGGCCTACACCCATCCCTGCATTCCGAACACCGCCGAAGAACTGGCCACCATCAAGGCCAATCTGGACAAGGAACCCTGGAAGTCCGGCTACGCCCAGCTCGCGGCCTATAGTACTTCCCAGCTTACCTGGCAGATGGCCGGCCCCTTCGCGAATGTCAGCCGCGCGGGAGCCTACGACGGCAACCTCGGCGCATGGCAGAATTCCATGAACGCCGTGTATAACCTCGCGCGGATGTGGTATTTCACCGGCGATAGCGCCTACGCGCAGAAGGCCCGCGACATCCTCATCGCTTGGGCGACCACGCACACCAGCTTCAGTGGCAATGAAGCCGGCCTCGCCTTGGGCGACCACGCTCTCTCTTTCGGCGGCGGCGCCAGCATCCTGCGCGGCACCTGGCCCGGATGGACGGCCGCCGACACCACCACGGTTCAGAACTACTTCGCGAATGTCCTCTGGCCGTCGTCTGCCGGGTGGAACATTCAGGGTCCCGCCAACAAAGGCGCCATCTACATGAAGGCCGGCATCGCCATCGCCCTCTTCTGCGACAACGACGCCTCGAAGTTCAACCACATCATGAACCAAATGCGCACCTTCCACGGTGCCGGCCTGATGGATACCCTGCCCACGGGCCAGATGGGCGAGACGGGCCGCGACCCGGGCCACTGCTGGGGTCACCTCGACGGCCTGACCTTCGTCTCCGAATGCGCCTGGAAACAAGGCGTGGACCTCTACGGCGAATTGGACAACCGGCTGCTGGCTTGCGGCGAATACTATGCCCGCAACGGCTTTACCACGGATAACCCCTATATTTATTTCGGCACCATCGACTGGCAGTGGATAAGCAATAAGTCCTGGCCCTCGGTTACCGATGGCAGCGGCTGGTTCATGCTCCAGAACGCCTATAAGAACCGCAAGGGCCTCCCCGCTCCCTGGATCGACCGAAAAATCCAACAACAGCACGTCGATGGCGGCAGCTTCATGTTCATCAAGACGGCCGACTTCACCACCGCCAGCCTGACGCCAGCCAGTTTCCCGACGGTTTCTCCGGCCTCGAGCGGCTTGACCTTGACCACCCTCGGCAGCAATTCCGGAGGCCGTAGCTCCTCTTACGCCAATGGCGTATGGACGTTGACCGGCCCTGGAGTCGATGTCTGGAACGATGTCAATGACGATTGCCA
>CBFGPU010000411.1:0-3789 GCA_965650715.1 uncultured Haloferula sp.
ATGTGGATGGCGGCAGTGCGGCGGCCTTCGCTCAGCATCACCTTGAGGGAATTCATCCCGCCACCGCCGATCATCGCGCCGAGCGCGTTGACCTTGGCCTGGGCCCCTTCGGCGGTTTCCCCGCCTGCTGCGACGATGGCTCCGGGAGCGATCTGCGTTCCGGTGATCGCCCCCGGGGCGATCTTCGCGGTGGTGATCGAGCCGTCCGGAACGTTCTCCGCCATCATGGCGTAGCCGACCGCGGCGATCCGTTGGTCGGGGGCGAGTTTTTCCCATCCCCGGGTGCCGTCGTTGAACCAGACCCGCAGGAAGATCTCGTCGTTCGTGAAGACGCCCGGAGGAAGCGTCGCCATGTTCGGCAACGTGGTGTCCCCGAGGGACACGGAGTAGAGTCCCTTGGCGACCGGCAGGGCGATCGCGGCGTCGGGCACGCCGTCGGCGGGCGCATTGTCCGCGGAACTGGTCCAGAAGGTCTGCGTTCCGGCGCGGTCGACCAGAGAGAACTTGAACTGTCCGCTGCCGTCGAAATTCACCCCGTTCACCACCATGCGGCCCTGATAATTGATCAGGTGCGGGACTGCGGCGAGACGACACGGCAGCAGGCCCGCGAGCGCGAGGAGGAGCGGGGGGATTCTGCGCGAAAGTCCGGTCATTTCTCCTCTGCCAGTGATGCGATCTTCCCGCGCTTCTCGAGACGCCGCCGCCAGAGCATGGCGGGTCCGCGCAGGTGCTTCAACCGGGAGGGGCTCATGCGGCAGATATTGCGGATCATCTTCGCGGGGCTCTGCACCGTGAGGTGCGACTTGCGGGATTTCCGGCGCTTCTTCCGTTTCTTCTTTTTCGCCGCCTTGGCGGCCGGTGCCTTGTCCTTGGCGGCGGGCGCTCCTTGCGGTGCGCGGCGCTTCGGCAGCACCAGCGAGTCATCGGCGAAGAGCAGCACATGACCTTGGGTCAGCAGCCAGAAGAGGTCGGCCAGCCATTCCTTGCCTGGTTCCGTCTGGCCTTCCGGAAGAACGCCGGCCCAGAGCTGGGCGAGCTTGGTGCCGGGATTGGCCTCCAGCCAGGTCACCATCGCCGCAGGGCGCTCGGCCAGGATGGCATCCGTGGTCAGCGGGTGCGGGCGTGCCGGTCCGGTGAAGAGCTTGCCCTCGCGCTTGAAGACGGAAAGGTGCTCGTTCTCCAACAGGCGGCAGATGGCAGGAATGAGGATCGCCGGGTGCTTGCGGGCGTGTGATCCCGCAATGCGGACGCAGGCGAGCAGGCCCTGCGACATGTTCTTCGCCGGGATGTCGCCGGGAACCTCCGCCGAGCGGACTTCCTCGAAGATCTCCGGGAACACGCGGGTCGCGAAGTCGCGCTCGATCTCGCTACGGTCGAAGCGCCATGCCGAGTCGTCGGCACCTTTGGGCCGCCAGCGCACGCGCTTGCGCATCGTGTCCAGCCACGCGTTCACGGCCTCCTCACCCCGCTCGGTCCGCACCCGCGAGGAGTAAACCTCGAAGGGAATGTGCGAGAACCGCTCGCGGTGCAGGCGCCGCAGCGTCGTCTGGTAAGAGTGGAAATTCGGCGGGCCGAGCCATTCGCCGCTCATGCCGCAACGGGCCACCACTTGGAAGTTGCCTGCGGGAGGTTCGGTCTCCGTTTCTTCCGATTCGTAGTATTCGCCCGCCGCTTCCGATTGCCAGAAGTGGGCGATTGCCTCCTCCTTCGTCAGCCACAGCGATTGATCCTTGCGCGAGCGGAAGAGCGGCGGAGCGTTTCCGGCGAGAGTGAAATTGAGGTGATAACGGTCGCGTCCCGCCAGCAGGATCTGCGCGACATCGAAGAGCGAATAGACGCGCGCCACGTGATGGATCTCGCGGACCACCAGGTGCACGGCCTCCGCCGCAGGTGTCAGGTTCACGCGCACGCCTTCCGCCGGTTGCGGGAGTTCGCGCGGACCGAAGTCTCGTCCCCCGCCTCCACCGCGGCGATCACGGTCGCCTCCCCGCTGCGGGCGATAGCCGCCTTCGCGGTTCCCGCCGCCTCCGCCACGGAACTCGCGTTGGCCGCCGCCACGGCGATCCCCCTCGCGCCGGTCGAAGTCCCGCCTCCCGCGTTGATCGTCGCGCTCGCGCCGTTCGCGCGGTGCTTCCTCGTCGCGGTTTTCAACGGGTTTTTTCGCCGGTGCATCGCTCCGGGCCCAGGAAGGGCCCAGCTCGAATGCGGACAGCAGGCGCTTGGCCAGCTCATCGGAGGGATCGCTCACGCCGCGGAGACTAGCGGGCCTTCCGGAAATGACAAACCCGCCTTGCAACAATCTCTGCCCTCATTTCCGGCCGCAAATCACTGTGCATTCTAACACTGCGGCGGCGGGGTCAGCGATCGAGGAGGTCGATCATCCGTTGCGTGGCACCGGCATGGTGGGCCAGGATGCTTGATGCGGCATCGCACATCCGTTCGCAGCGCGCGGGCTCGTCGAGCAACTCGGACGCCAGCCTTCCCAGGGTTTCCGCGCGATCGAATTTCAAGGCCCCGCCAGCCGCCACCAGCGAGGTGGCCAGCGGTTCGAAGTTCTCCATGTGAGGACCGAAGAGCAGCGGCTTCCGTGCGAGGATCGCTTCCGCGGGATTTTGTCCGCCGGTGCCCAGGATGCTCTTCCCGATCACCACCAGATCGGCATGAGCGGACCAGTCGCGCAGTTCGCCCGTGGTGTCGATCATCAGGCAGGCCCGGGCGGGATCGGCCGGAGGATGGAATGCCGACCGCTGCACCACTTCGAAGTCCTCCGCTTCCAGCGCGGCGCGCACTTCCGCCCTGCGTTCGGCATGGCGGGGCACCACGGCGTACAGCGCCCGGGTGCGGCGGATCGCGTTCCCGATCCATGCTTCTTCCCCGCCGTGGGTACTGGCTGCAAGGATGACCCTCCGGTTCTTGCCGAAGCTTTCGAGCATCGCCGCGAACTCCGCGCGCCGCGTTGGCATGACGGCGACTCCCGGGTCGAACTTCGCGCTTCCCGTGACCGTGATCCTTTCGGGTGCCACTCCCAATGCTTCCCATCTCGCGGCATCCCTGGCTTCTTGCGCGGCGACCGCATCCAGCATGCCGAAGACCGGCCGCACCAGCGATGCCACCTTCGCGTAACGTCGCTCCGAGCGTGGCGAAAGCCGCGCATTGACGAGCCTCACCGGAATCCCCCGCTTGCGACAGGCGAGCAGCAGGTGCGGCCATGCCTCGCCTTCCACGAGCACGAGTTGGGAAGGCTCGAAACGATCCAGGTAGCGGTTCACGCAGATCGGGAAATCCACCGGCGCATAAGTCACGCGGACACCTTCCAATGCCGCCTCAACCGCCACGGCATGTCCGGTCGCGGTGCCGGTCGCGAGGACGAAGCGCTTGCCGGGGACCTTCGCCCGCCATGCGCGGATCAACTTCAGCGCGAGCAGCGTCTCGCCCACGCTCACCGAGTGTACGTGCACTTCACCGCAGGGCTCTTCTTCCTCCGGACGCGAATAAATCGAGAAACGCTCGCGTAGTCCGCTGCCGAATCCGCCGCGGCGTCCCATCCGCACGATCCACCCCGGCAGCATGATCAGGAAGAAGACAGGCAGCAACAGGCGGTAGAGCCCGAGGACGAAGCGGAACGGCATCGCGCGCAGGCTAGGAAGGCTCCGCCGCAGCGTAAAGCAGGATGGCGCTGCCGCCATACTCGCGGCGGTCCTCCAGGGTCCAGCCCGCCGCTTCGGGCGTGCGCGAGGAAGCCGGGCACTCGGCGATGAACCAGCCGCCATCCGCCAGACGCTCGCGCAG
>CBFGPU010000412.1:0-3789 GCA_965650715.1 uncultured Haloferula sp.
ATCCTGCTCCTCTCCGCCTTCCCGCTGGCCATTCTCGGCAACATGATGCGGCTGACCTCGATCTTCGTGATTTCCGAGTATGGCAATGCGGAGTTCGCCGCCAATACCTGGCACGATTGGTCCGGTCTTCTAATCTTCTACCCGATCTCGCTTTTCCTGCTGCTGATGGTGCACTCGGCCTTGGAGCAGGGTCTTCCTTGGAAACGCCCGCGGAAGCGGCAGGTCCGCCGCGTGGTGGGAGAGCAGGAACCAAAGGCAACCACTCTCCCCGTCCCATGAAACGCGGCTTTATCCTGGCAGCCATCCTCGGGGCGGGATTGTCCTCCATCTTCATCCTGCCGCCGTTCAAGGTGACGGAGTCGGCAATGCGGATGGAGATCCCCGATCACTTGGGCGGGTGGACCATGGAGAAGGTGGATCCGACCGAGAAAGAAGTCGGCTCGCTGGCCAAGGATACCCGATTCTCCAAGGCGCGCTGTATCCAAGTGCGGGAGTATGAATACGATTCCGCCGGGCGGCGTCTGGCCGATATGGCGGAACTTTCGATCGTGCTCTCCGGGGAAGATCTCGGGAACTCGATCCATCGCCCCGAGCGCTGCATGGGTGCCCAAGGCCACGCGATCTACGGATCCGAGAAGACCACCCTCGATATCCCCGCTTCCGGCACGATGCCCACGCGGCGCTTGCTCTCGAAGGTGAAGCTGCCAACCGGCGAATCGAAGGATGACTTCATCGAGGTGAACTACCTCACCTACTATTTCTTCGTGGGCCACGAGACGATCACGGAGAGCCATTCGCGGCGTACCTTGGTGGACATGCAGGACCGGCTGAAGAAAGGGCAGGCCCAGAAATGGGCCTACGTGCTCGTCAGCATGCCATTCAAGGCGGAAGGTTCGGCGGCCCCGCTCGACAAGCTGCCCGATCTGGAGACGGCGAATTCCAAGGTGCGGGCCCTGCTGGCCGACATCTCGGCGAAGAACATCGACTGGAAGCAGATCGTGGCGATGAATTGACGTGCTTCGCTACTTCTTCGCCGGGGGATATCGCGGGGCGCGCAGGAGTTTTTCCGCCGCCAGAACAGCAGTCCGGCCCAGGGCAAGAGCTAGGCGAGCGTCAGGAACCAGCGGTACATCCTGAGATCGAACATTTCGCGGTCCCATTGCATTCCCCGCGCTCGGATCGCTCCAAGTGGCGACGCGGAGAACACCGCCGCGGTGCCCCACGACAAGGCAGCGCGGGCCATCGACCGGGCACGTTCGTCGTGTAACGGGCGGAGGCGATCCAGGACCACAACACGAACACCGGGAGTATGAGCCCCAGGCGGAAGGTATAAGAGCGGTGGAGGCGGGGTCTCACGATCCTCCCCTCCATGCCATGGCGGAGCCATCATGTCCCGCCTCCTCTTGCATCACGCCAGCAAGGCGGAAAGGAGCACGGGCTTGCGACCGAATTGGCTACGATATTCCTCGTAGGTGGGAAGCAGCCGGACGCGAAGCTTGGCCTCGTGGTTGAGGGCGATGGCCGACAGCTTGTGCTCGAGGAAGGGATTCCGGAAGCGGTCGAGGGTCACGCGGGCGAAGGCGGCGGGATCTTCGACACGGCCTTCGAGCACGGGGACGATCTCGTAGTAGAGCAGGTCTTCCAGCCAGGGAGCGACCTCGGGATGGTCGAGGCACTCTCGGACCGTTTCGATCCCGAGGGGAAGCGCGCGGCAGACGAGCGCGGTGTGGAGGCCGTTCAGGATGCGGACTTTCCGCAGGTAGTAGGGTGCGATGTCCGGCGCCGTGACGATGGCGGGATGGCGGAGCGCGAAGTCGCCGGAGGTTTCGATCGCCCAGAGGGCGAAAGGTTCGGCACCAAGAAGGAGCGGATCGATCCCGAGAAGCGGATGGCTCTTCGGAGGGCCCGGCACGATCCGGTCCACGAGGTTGTTCATCCAAACGCAGCTCTCCTTTAGCCAGGCAAGCGGCTCGGAAGAAACGGACCACTGCGCGGCTTGTTCGAGCACGAGGTCGCGCAGCCGGTTGCCATTCTGCTCGATGAGTTCGCAGGGCAGGATGACCGGCCCGGGCAATCCGGCCGAATGGCGGGCGAGGAGCACGGCGAGCAGCTTGGCGGGATAAGACGAGGGCACACCGGAGTTCTCACGGTCGGCATCGTCCAAGGCGAAGCCCGCCTCCGTGGTGTTCGAGACGATCCAGCGCAGGTCGTCGCGCCGGGCAATCTCGAGCACCTCGTCCCATAGCGTGCCGGCATGCAGCGCCTTCGAGATGGAGGCGACGGATCGGGTCTCATCGATCACCTGTCCTTCGGAGAAGCCCTGGATGGCGACATGGTATTTCCCGCCCGCACGGTTCAAGGCCTCAGCTCTCTCGATGCCGGTCGATTGGACAACGACGATCTCGTCGAAGCCGGTCTCGGAGACGAAGAGATCGACGAAGGCGCGGAGGAAATTGCCGGCACCGAATTGCAAGATCATGAACCGGGTTTGCTAGTTTTCAGTGTTCAGTTTTCAGGGAAAACCAGTGCTAGAGGGTTACCCCTTGTTTCCAAATGGTGATCTCGCGGAAGCCGTTGCGCTCGTTGCGGGCTTCCTTGCCGGAGGCGACATCGAGGATCAGACTCATGAGTTCATCGGTCACCTGCTCGGCGGAACGGTCCGGGTCGAGGAGCTGACCGGCATCGAAGTCGATCCAGTTCGGCTTGCGCGCGGCGAGGTCGTGGTTCGAAGCGATCTTGAGCGTCGGGACCGGGACGCCGAGCGGAGTGCCGCGACCGGTGGTGAAGAGGATCTCGTGGGCACCGGCGGCGGCAAGGGCGGTACAGGAAACGCCGTCGTTGCCCGGGGCTTCGACGAGACAAAGCCCCCCGAGACCTTGCCGGGCGGACTCGCCGTAGCCAACGACCTGCTTCACCGGCGCACGGCCGCCCTTCTGGATGCAGCCGAGGGACTTCTCCTCAAGGGTGGTGATGCCGCCCTCCTTGTTGCCGGGGGAGGGGTTCTCGTGGACCGCTTCGCCGTGGCGGCGGAAGTAATCCTTGAAGCGGTTCACCATTCCGAGCGCTTCATCGAAGGTTTGCGCCGTGTCGCAGCGGTTGAAGAGCGGAGCCTCGGCTCCGAACATTTCGGGCACCTCCGTGAGGATGGCGGTGCCGCCCCATGCGGAGAGACGGTCGGCAATCCGGCCGACCAGCGGATTCGCGGTGATGCCGCTGAAGCCGTCGCTGCCGCCGCACTTCATGCCGAGCACGAGCTCGTTCGCGGGGATTGGCTCGCGCTTGAATTGGGAGGCGTATCCGACCAGGCCGCGCACGGCTTCGAGGCCGTGCTCGATTTCGTCCTGCACCTCCTGGGCATTGAAGAAACGCACCCGCTGCGGATCGAGCGTGCCGGCTTCGGCAAGGAAAGACTTCAGGGTGTTGTTCTCGCAGCCCAAGCCGAGGATCAGGACCGCCGCGGCATTCGGGTGGCGGACGAGACCGGCGAGGATCTTGCGCGTGTGGCCGAGGTCGTCGCCGAGCTGCGAACAGCCGTAGGGATGGGTGAAGGCATGGATGCCATCGATGGGGCCGCCGGGGATCATGAACTCGCGGGCGGCGAGATCGGCGATGCGCTGGCTCGGAACATTCACGCAGGCCACCGTGTTGATGATCCAGATCTCGTTCCGGGTGGCGGCGCGGCCGTCGGGCCGTCGGTAGCCCATGAAGGTGGGAACGTCCTCCACCGGGCCGGCTGAACTACGAATGGCATCGTACTTCAGGTCCGTGTCCGCGGCGAGGCCGGTGCGG
>CBFGPU010000413.1:0-3785 GCA_965650715.1 uncultured Haloferula sp.
TTCGGCGAGATTGCCCCTCAGATTCGCGACCTCCTGCGCGACCTCCTTGTAAACGGGGTGCTTGTGGAGATAGCGCTCCTTTACCCGGCTGAACTCCAGTTCCTTCGCCTGTAGCGCCCGCACCTGCGCGAGCACTTCGTCCGCATGCACGCTACGGCCGATCCCGGCCAGCGCGTCCCGGTCCTCCGGATCGAACTTCTTGAAAGCCTCGTATTCCGCCTCAAGCCTCAGCCGCTCGGACTTGGCTTGGGAAAGCTGGGTATTGAGATTGCCGAGCTGGTCGCGGCCCGGACCGGAACCCTCGCGCTCGTCGAGCCCCGGGACCGGATGCTCCTCGCGGAAATTCTGAAGGCTCGCCTCCGCATTCATCATCTGTTCCCGCAGTTTCAACTCCTCCTTGGCGAGGCCCTCCCCCATCTCGCGGGTGACGGTCTCGCGGCGTTCCTTGATCCAGAGCTGGTACTCCGCCACCAGGGACTCCACCAGGCGCTTTGCCCGTGCCGGGTCCGTGTCCTCCACGCTGATCAGCACCACACGGGTGCCGCGTTTCAGTTCAACCCGCACCCGCTTGGCCAGCAAGCCGACCACGCCCTGCTCGGTCGTCTCGGGAGGGGCGAAATCGGTGGCGGCAAGAAGCCCGTTGGCCTTCGCGACCCGCAGCAATACGGCGGTGGAGGCCATGTTTCCCTCGATGGTCCGGAGCTGTTCGAGATCCTTGGTATCCTGTTGCGTCAGGCCCTCGATCCGCAGCGGGTCCGGAGCGTGGCTGCTGACTTCCACCGAGCCGGTGGAGACGTAGATCTTCGGCGCGCTCTTCACATAGAGCCACATCGCCGCCACGGCGAGCGCCATGCCGAGAAGGACCAGCCAGCCGCGGCGCAAGATCACGCCGAGCAGACGGCCGGCCTCCACCTTGGGCAGGTAGAGGGTGGGCTGGACGGTCGCCAGCTCCGTGCGGGGCGGCGAGTTCGTCAGAAGATGTTCCGGTTTGCGGGGGGCGGCCATGGGGAAGGTTGGGGGGAATCAGAACAGACTTTCGGGAATGGTCAGCACATCGCCGTCGCGCAGGGGGATGTCCGCGGCCTTGCCGGAAGTGATGTCCTTCAGGTTGAGGGTGGTCACCTGGGCCTTGCCGCCGGAATTACGCTTTAGCGTGATTTTCTTCGTATTAGCGATGCGTGTGGCACCGCCGGCCATGCCGATCGCTTCCACGACGGTGAGCTGGCGGTTGGCGGGAAGCTCGAAGACCCCGGCGTTCTGGACTTGGCCGAGCACGGTGATGCTACGGCGGACGCGGGCCTCGATGGTCACGCTGACCTGAGGATTCACGAGATAGCCGTCCTTGAGCCTCGCGGTGATCGCGGCGGCAGCCTGGTCGGTGGTCAGCCCGGCCATCTTGACCGCGCCGATCAAAGGCATCGAGATCGTGCCATCGGGAGAAAGCTGCCCCATGGTCGTCAGCTCTTCCTCGCGGAAGACCCGGATTTCAACGGTATCCATGCGGCTGATGGTCCCGGAGGCCCGGCCGCCGGCGGGAGTTTGGCCGGGAGCAACGCTGGTCAGGGCCGCAAGCGCGCCGACCATGGCGGCGATGATGAGGAAGAGCTTCACGTTCATGGCGGGGGACGGTGATATCAAAAGCGGTAGCCCATTTCCACTCCGGCGGAGTGGCTGGTGTGGCCGAGTCCGGCCTGATTCGAATCGTTCTCTGAATAGCGGTAGAAGAGGCCCATGCTGAAATCGTCGGTCACGCGGTATTCCAGCGCGGGGCGGAGGAAGTGGATGCGGTCCTCGCGCCCGGCAGCGCCTGTGCCGGAGACGACCGAGTAGTCGGCGTGTTCCACACCGCCCTCGATCCGACCGGTCCAGTTCCCGCCCAGCCGCTGGGAAATCCCGAGCGCGGCACCGGTCTGGGTGTAATTTTGTCCGGGCAGATAGGCGGAGGCTTGCTCGCGGCGGGAGCCGGTCAGGTAAACTTCGGTGCCTTCCTTCGGCCTCCAGCCGATCCGGCCTTCCACGACCGGTGTCGTGTCCGAGCCGTTGTCGAAGGTCCGGTGTTCCCCCCCGATTTCGAGATCGACGGCGATCTTCTCGCGGGGAGTCCACTCGATCCTGCCGGTCACCCGGTGAACGGTTTGCTCGCCCGCCCCGTCCACCTCGAAGCGACCGGCCTTGTACATCATTCCGAGCCGGGTCTTCGGCGAGTAGGCATACTTGAGCGCGAGTTCGCCATAGGTCAGGCTGGAATCGGCATAGGCGGAGGAATCGTAGGAAACCGACTCGTGGCCGCCGGCCACCTCGAGGGTGACCTTCTCGCGGATCGCCCAGGCAAGCCGGACTTCATTGGAAAACTCCGAACGGTCGGTCAGGGTCCCGGTATCCGCGGTGGCATCGCCCAACTGGCGTGCGGCCCCCTTCCAGGAGATCGCGGTCTTCTTGCCCCGCCAGCCGATATCCCATTCGGCCACCTGGTCGAAGCGATCGTTGCTGTCGTGGTCGGCATAGGCCACGGCGGTCGGCCGGTAGGCGACGCTGAGGTAGCCGCCCTCGCCGGTCAGCTTGTCGCCGCGGCGATACGTGATGGCCGGTGAGACCCGCATCACCAGATCCGCTTCCTTCCGCGTGGCACTCAGATAGATATTGTCGTCGTAGGCGGCGGAGAGAACCACGCCGATCTCCAGTTCCTCGTCGCGCACTTCACCGGCCTGGGGGTCGAAGGGAGAACGACCCCGGGGCACGATCCGGCTGTCCACCTCCCCGTCCAAGCGGCCGGGAATCGCGGGCAGCACCTCCTCTCCCGACGCGGGGACCAAGGGGGCCGCCGACAGGGCGGCAAGCATCCATGGCACCACCCGGGGGGCACGTGGCATTCGGTGGGTCATTCTGGAAACAGCACGGGGATCTTAAAATTTCACCTAGCAACCAACAAGGAATTTTTGGAATCCGGAGGCTTACGGAATCGCGTAATGCCCGATTTTGCGATTCATGATAAAAGAGCAACCGAAGCACTTAACTGGATTCATCGGGATTTCTGCAAGCCTCGAACTCGAACCGCCCCTTGCCGCCCGGTCCATCCCGCTCTTGTTTCGGAATCAAAGTTTTACTAATTCCATCTCAATCCCCCAGTCGCCCCCGCTGCATGACCGCCGCCCCCCAGCCGCAGGAAGCCCTCCTGCTCGACGGACTGCTCGCCCCTTTCGAGGCCCGCGCCGCTCTCAGCCCGGATGCCACCGCCGTCATCGCCGGAACCCGGTCGCTGAGCTACGGTGAGCTCGAGGCCCGCGCGAACGACCTCGCCCGCCGGCTTCAGGATCTCGGCGCGCGCCCGGGGTGGTACATCGGCATCGGGCTCGACCGCTCGGTCGATCTGATGGTCGCTCTCCTCGCGGTGGTGAAGTCCGGCGCAGCCTACGTGCCGCTCGATCCGGCCTACCCGCAGACCCGGCTCGATCATATGATCGACTCCGCCGGGCTGCAGATCGTCCTCACGCGCGAGGATCTCGCGTCGCGCTTCTCCGCGCCGCAGGTGGTCACCGTTTCCGCAGCGGTCGTGTCCGATCCTTCCCCGGTGACAAGCCATGCCACGCCGGACGACCCGCTCTACGCGATCTTCACCTCCGGCTCCACCGGCCAGCCGAAGGCGGCCTCGGTCTATCGCCGGGGTTTCGCGAACCTGCTCGAATGGTATGCGGGCGAACTGGCCCTCGGCCCCGCCGACCGCGCGCGGGTGATCAGCTCGCCCAGCTTCGACCTGACCCAGAAGAATTTCTTCACGCCCCTCCTCA
>CBFGPU010000414.1:0-3784 GCA_965650715.1 uncultured Haloferula sp.
CGCGAGCTGGTGCCGGCCCTCGCCGCGGCGGAGGCGGCATGGTCGGAGGACCAGCGTTACGAAGCGATGTGCGTGCTGTATGTGGCGCTCACCCGGGCCAAGCGGGGCCTCTACGTGATGCTGCCGGAGATTCCGAAGAGCCGGAAGTATGCCAGCGAATGGGCCTCGGCTGCGAACTGGATCCGGCGCTCCGCCGGATCCGGGGTCTCAGTGAGGGTTTTTCACTCCGGGGATAGCGAATGGTGGAGAGAGGTTCCGGTCCGCGAGACGAACCTGCGCCCCGCCTCGCCCACGCTGGCCCCTGCGGCACCGCGGCGGCAGCGGGTCACTCCCTCCGGAGCGAAGAAGTCCCCGGAGGCCTGGTCGAGAGGCGGCAGGTCCTTCGGCACCGCGGTGCACGGGATCTTCGAGACGATCGGATGGATCGACGAGCAGCGGCCTTACTTTCCTCCGGGCGATGCCGGAACGCTGCTGCGGGACCTGCTCGGCATGAAACCGATCCGGGGGAAGTTCGAGCGCGCGGGCCGAAGGGTGGAATTGTATCGCGAACAGGCAGTCGAGGCGATTGTGGACGGCCAATGGTTGAGCGGAGTCATCGATCGCCTGCATGTTTTCCGCGATCCGCTGGGCCTCGTGGAACGGATCGAGGTGATCGATCTCAAGACGGATGCCGCTGCCAATGCACAGGAGTTGGCCGAACGCTATCGCGGCCAGATGGAAGCGTATCGCGCGGCGCTACGGCAAAGCTTCGGTGACGTTCCCATCGCTTGCCGCCTGCTGTCGAGCCGCCTGCGGGCCTGGGTGGACTGTTAGATCCGGTCCCCGGACAAGGGGCGGGCGAAGCCAAATGGCTTCCGGCCAACTGAACGAATGAATTCAGAGAGGGGACAAAGTGTCCCCTCTCTGATAGGGTTAGATCGTTGGACTGCGGTTCAGTCCTTCACGTCGATCGCCCCGTAGTCGCCGTCCTTGCGGCGATACAGGATGGTCAGGCAACCGCGGCGCGCGCTCTTGTAGAGTACGAAGGGCCGGTCGTTGAGTTCCAGCTCCATGACCGCGTCCTCCTTGTACATCGTGCGCAGCCGGTATTTCTCCGGATGCACGATGAAGGGTTCGGGATCGTGCTCGGCTTCTTCCGGGTGATCGATGATCTCCTCGCGGAAATAGCGCTCGTCGAGATGGCGGATGGAGTCGTTGCGGTGCGGCCGCTTCTTCTTCATCAGGCGCGTCTTGTGCTTCCTCATGCGGCGGGCGATCTTGTCGATCGTCTCGTCGATGGCGGCGTACATGTCCTGCCCTTCCGTGTGGGCCTCGATCGTGATGTGATTGGCGCAGAAGAGAATGATTTCGGCGATGTGCCGGTTTTTCTGAACGTCGAGAATGGCCTTCGCTTCGATAATGCGCGGATAGTCGAGATGGAGACCCTCGATCTTCTTTTGGGCGTAGTCGCGCAGCGATTCGGTCACGGACTCGTGTCTCACGGTCACCGTGATGGGCAGGTTCACATTTGCGGTTTGCATGTCTATTCTCCTGTTTTGATTTGGGGTGAATGGACGGCGGTTTTATCCGCCCTATCCACCTTGCAGGATGGACCGGATTCCGCCAAAAGGCCACCCAGTTCTTGAGAAAAGCGCGGCATCCCTTGACGTGTCGTGTTTCCCGCCGGACGAGGTATTTCCAATGTATGGACGCGGGCTTCGAGGGGGGTCAAGGAACCCCGAGGAAGGCGGCCAGATCGCTCACTTTTTCAATCACCGTCGCGGCCCCCGCTTCCGTCAGCTCGGCAGCATCGTGGTACCCCCAAGCGGTTGCCACCGCCTGCATTCCAGCCGCCTGCGCGGTCGCCAGATCCACGGTGGAATCGCCGATCAAGAGACAAGCTTCGGGTGGCAGATCCCACTTTCGTGCGATCCAGAGCGCGGCATCCGGAAAGGGCTTGCGGCGGAGCTCGGGGCGCTGGCCGGTCACCGGGTCGAATCCGACTCCCGGAAAGAGGCGCTCGACGATCTCGACCGTGAAGGGATGGGGCTTGTTGGAGAGGATCGCGAGCTTCCGATCCCCGGCGTTCAGTCCTGCCAGGAGATCGGCAATCCCATCGTATGGAGTGGTGCCCGCGGGCCAGGTGTCGGCGTAGTCCGCTTTGAAGAGGGACTCCACCGCCATGATGGCGGCGTCCCCCGCGTCAACGGGCAGCGAACGCTTGGCCAGCTCGTACGAGCCGTTGCCGATGAAGCGACGGACCTCGTGCTCGGGGTGGGTCGCGAACCCGGATCTTTCCAAGGCCCGGTTCAGTGAAGCGGCAATGCCGGGAAGGGAATCGATCAGGGTCCCATCAAGATCGAAGATCAGGCCGCGTTCCATCGTGAGCGGATCAAAGGCCGTCGCCGGGGAACGAGTCAATCGCGCAGGCGGGGATGCTAGACCTCCCGTGCCTCGACCACGTGAACTCCCCGTGCCTCTCTCGTGAGGGTGAAGCGAACCGGGAGGAACTTTTCGATCACCGCGATGTTTGTCGGCACGTGGGCATCGGGCGCCATGGTGGAAAACGATCCGCCTCCCGCGAGCGCGATGGGGAGGAGCAACTGGTCCGCGAGACAACGACCCACGGGGGCACCGCAGCCGATGAAGTCATTCATCGCCTTCGTGGCATGATGGGCGACCTTCTCGGCCGCCACGCCGTTCTCGCCGAAGCTGCTGGTGAGCTCGCGAAGGCCGCCGAACTCCGCTTCCACCAGACAGCAGATGCCCGCGCCCGGGCCAGGCTCGCAGCTTTCCACCGCGGCGTCCTTGGAGGGGAACTGCTCGAGCGCCGCATCCAGCATGCGCCCGGCAATGGAGAGCGGAAGGTGCCGCGTGAGCACGCGGATGCGCGTTTCGCCAAGCTCGCCGCGGGACATCAGTTCGAGGGGACGGAGCTTTGGGGAGGGTTGAATCCTCGCATGCAGGACACCGCCGCCGGCCGGAGCGAATCCCGCGCTCTCCAGCCCCACCGAGGCGATGCCGCCCATGCGTGCCATCATCGGCAGGAAGACCCGCGCGATGAACTCGAAGGGTGGGGCCATCGGGTTGTGCGTGCCGCCTTCCAGCTTGAGGGTGCTTTCTTCCTGTGCCTGCCACAGCGCGGGCAAGAGGGTCTGAAGCAGCAGGGTGGTACTGCCCGCCGTGCCGATGGGAAAATGGTACGATCCATCCCGTACTTTACCCGCCCTGAAAACCAACTCGGTCGAGCCGATGTGAGCGCCGTCCGCGGTTCCACCGGAGACCTCGCAGGCGGCTTTCACACAGGTCAGATGCTGGCGCATGAGTCCCGGCTTGGGGCGCTTGCCGCGGATGTTCGTCATGCGGAAGGGCTGGCCCGTGACCATGGCAAGCGAGAGCGCGGTACGGAGCATCTGCCCGCCACCGGAACTGCCGTCGAGTTGGATCGGTTTCATGGGGAATGGGAGAGAAGAAAGGGCACGGGACGCACCCCCTCCTTGTTAGTCGTCGGCCGCGGCCTCGTCCTTGACCACGAAGCGAGCCTGCAGGCTGGCGACCGTCTCGGCGAGCCCGGCGCTTTCCACGCTGCGGAGCACTTCCGGAAAGCTCTTGTAAGCATCCGGCGCCTCGTCGATCGGGTACTTGCGGCAGTTGCTGAGGATGTCCTCGCGGTCGAAGTCCGCATCCACGGCCATCTGGTCGAGCGTGCGGGCCGCGTGCTTGCGACCCATGCGCCGGCCGGCACCATGGTTCACGGACCATGCGGTGCGCTCGGCACCGGCACGGGCGACCATGACCACCGAGC
>CBFGPU010000415.1:0-3780 GCA_965650715.1 uncultured Haloferula sp.
ATTCTCCAAGCTGGACGATCCATCTCGTTCCCGCCGCTAAAACGAAAATGCCCGTTCGATGATCCGCTGGTTTGCACGAAACGACATCGCGGCCAATTTCGTGATGTTCGGGATCCTGATCTTCGGGATCTGGACGGCAATCGAGAAGGTGCCGCTGGAGGTCCAGCCTAGCATCCAATTCCGCGAGGTGAGGGTCACCGTGGACTACCGCGGCGGCGGCCCGGAGGATGTGGAACGCGCGGTGGTGGTGCCGATCGAGAATGCCCTGGAGGGCCTGCCCGGGGTGAAGGAGGTGAACTCGCGCATCTCCCCGGGTAGCGGAGAAGTCCGGATCATCGCGGATGACGACATGGACCCGAAGGAGCTTCTGGACGAAGTGCAGACCCGGGTGGACGGCATCACGACCTTTCCGCAGGAGATCGAGCCGCCGAAGCTGCAGGTGTCGGACTCCGCGGCATGGTTCGACGTGATCAAGATCGCGATCACGGGCGAGATGGACGAGGCCGACCTGGTGAAAGCCGCGCGGCGGGTGCGCGACGACTTGATCGAGATGCCGGGGATATCCCAAGCCGCGGTCCAAGGAGAGACGCGGCAGGAGATCGCGATCGAGCCGGATCTTGCCCGACTGAGGGACTACGGGATGAGTTTCGGGGACCTCTCGGAGGCGGTGCGCCGGTCCTCGATCGACCTTCCGGCCGGCCAGATCCAGACGGACGAGGGCAACCTGATCATCCGGTCCAAGGGCCAAGCGTACGACAAGCAGCAGTTCGAATCCATCGTGGTACGAAACTCCAACGGCGCGGAAGTGCTGTTGCGGGACGTGGCCAGGGTTGGCGACGGCTTCGAGGAGCGGAAGAAGCTGATGCGTTTCAACGGCAAGCCGGCGCTGCTGGTGGAGGCGCTGCGGCTCCACAACGAGAACGCGCTGGATATCGCCGGGAAGGTGAAGGATTACGTGGCCACCCAGCGGGAGCGCTTTCCGGAAGGCATCGAACTCCATGTATGGGATGACAGCTCGCTGGAACTCGAGGGCCGTCTCGGCACGTTGCTGACCAGCTTGGCCCAGGGCGGCATCTTGGTGATGATTGTCCTGGGCCTCTTCCTGCGGCCGTCCATCGCCTTCTGGGTGGCGCTCGGGATTCCGGTATCCTTCGCCGGCGGACTGATCGCGATGCCGTGGTTCGGCCTGAGCGCGAACATCATGACGATTTTCGGCTTCATCATCGTCATCGGCATTGTCGTGGATGACGCGATCGTGACCTCGGAGAACGTTTATACGAAACTGCGCGAGGGCATGGAACCGCTGGAGGCGGCGGTGGTCGGCACGAGGGAGATCGCGGTGCCGGTGACCTTCGGCGCGCTGACCACGATCGTGGCTTTCATCCCGCTGATGTTCTTCGATGGCTTCTACGGGAATTTCACCCGGCAGGTCCCGCCGGTCGTCGCGGCGGTGCTGATCGCCTCGCTGATCGAGTCGAAGATCGCCCTGCCCTGCCACTTGAAGTCGATCAAGGTCGGGCGGACCAAGTTCAATTGGTTTTCCCGCTGTCAGAAGGGGATCGCGGACGGGCTCGAAACCTTCGTGTGGAAGTTCTACCAGCCGGCCCTGCGTTTCGCGGTGACCCACCGCTACTCGACGATCGCGGGATTCATCGCCTTGGCCGCGGTCAGCCTGGCGATTTTCGCGAGCGGGAGGCTCGGCTTCACGAACATGCCGGAGATCGACAAGAACAGCATCGTCGCCGAGATCCGGATGCCACGCGACACCCCCCTGGCAGTGACCGACGAGCGGACGATGCGCGTGGCCGCGGCGCTGGAGCAATTGAAGGAGGAATTCACCGATCCGGGCACGGGCAAGTCCCTGATCGAGGACACCCTCACCAGCACGGGGGGCTGGAGCGGCTGGGGCGGCGTGGATGCGCGCCAAGGGTTCGTGGTGGTTTCCGTGACCGACCCCGGCCTGCGGAGCGAGCCCGGGCCGAAGAACAGCGTGATCGCGAAACGCTGGAAGGAAATCGTGGGGGAGATCCCGGATGCCCAAGCGTTCTCGATCTTCAGCCAGCGCGGCGGGGGGTTCCGGGGCGGCGGTGACAACCTGGAGGCAATCGAGATCGAGCTGCGCGGCCCGGCCTCCGAGGTTCGGGACGATGTGGCGGAAAAGATGGAGGAACTGCTGGAATCCTACCCGGGCATCGCCGATGCTTCGGCGGATGTCGGCCGGGGCCAGAACGAGCTGCACATCACGATCAAACCGGAGGGCATCGCGCTCGGCTTGACCCAGGACGAACTTGCCCGGCAGGTCCGCAGCGCGTTTTTCGGGGATCAGGCCCAGCGGGTCCAGCGCGGTCGCGACGACATCCGGGTGATGGTGAGACTTCCGCTGGAGGAACGGCAATCGCTCCACACGCTCGACCGGCTGCACATCCGCACGCCCGCCGGGGGGAATGCGCCATTTCACAGCGTGGCAGATGCGACCTATGTTCCGGCGCGCTCGGATATCCGCCGGATCGACGGGGCACAGGTCATCGAAGTGCGGGGCCGGCCGGTCGATGAAACGGTGAACGTGGTGGAGATCGCACGGGACATCACGCCGCGGCTGGACTCGATCCTCAACGAGCATCCGGAGCTGTCCTGGCGCTTTGACGGGTATGTGGCCGAGCATGAGGAAACGACGCGGAAGACGATCTACATTTCCATCGGTCTCTTCCTTGCCCTGTACGGCCTGCTGGCGGTGCCCTTCAAATCGATGACCCAGCCGTTCATCGTGATGCTCGCGATCCCGTTCGGGATCATCGGAGCGCTGGCGGGGCACCTGGTGCGGGACATCACGCCGTCGTTCCTCTCGATTTTCGGCATGCTGGCGCTGGCGGGGGTGGTGGTGAACGATTCGATCGTGCTGGTGGATTTCATCAACCAGCGGCGCGGGGAGGGCAAGGGCCTGTTCGACTCCGTGGTCGAGTCCGGGGCGAGGCGCTTCCGGCCCATCCTGCTGACCTCCCTGACCACCTTCGCGGGCCTCCTGCCCCTGATCCTGGACGACTCGATCCAGAATCAGATGCTGGTGCCGATGGCGGTCTCGCTCGGCTTCGGCCTGCTTTTCGCAACGGCGATCACGCTGTTCCTGATCCCGGCGTCCTATCTGGTGCTGGAAGAATTCCTCGGAATGATCCGCCGGTCATGGCAATGGTACCGCGCGCCCTTCGCGTCCGGGGAGGAACCGGAGAAAGGCGAGTTGTTATGACCAGTTGCCAAGCGCGGGGATGGGTCTAGACTGCGGCACTTCCATGGTCAGCCACGCGTCCGACACCCCCCCTTCCGCCGCCGACTACGACGTGGTGATATTCGGCGGTGCCTTTTCAGGCTCGGCGCTGGGTTTGCTGCTGAAGCGGGCGCGGCCGGAAACCCGGGTGCTGATCGTGGAGAAATCGGAAGCCTTCGACCGCAAGGTCGGCGAGTCCACCTCGGAAGTGGCAGGCTGCTTCCTCACGCGGGTGCTGGGCCTCTCCCACTACCTGGCCTGCGAACATTTCCAGAAGCACGGGTTGCGGATGTGGTTCACGACGCCGGAGAACGACTGTCCGAACTGCTGCTCGGAGATCGGGCCGAACTCGCAGGCGCGCTTTCCGACCTATCAGCTCGACCGTGCGAAGCTCGACCTGCACATGCTGGAGATGGCGGGCAAGGAAGGCTGCAAGGTGCTGCGGCCGGCGACGGTCAAATCCTTCGAGCTGAACGGCGCGGGGAAGAACGTTGTGGTGCTAAAGCACGACGGCGAAACGC
>CBFGPU010000416.1:0-3774 GCA_965650715.1 uncultured Haloferula sp.
GTGCTGTCGATCTGCGCTTTGCTTTGCATTCCATTGTTAGCTTCAGCTTCAGTGCCATTCTGGAAGTCGTATGTTGCGCGGCAAATCACCTCCGACCCTGCCAACAGCAACCTTCCCAATCCTGGGCAACTGGGAGGATTTGCCGTCATTCCGTTAGTTTGTTTTACCGCCACATTGGCTGCATTCCTCGGATTGGTTCTAACAGGTGTAGCACACAAAAGGAGAGAGCGCTGGAGGGGCCTGAGGGTCACCGCGTGGGTGGCTAACGACGTCGTAGCGGCCTTTGGAGCCTATGTGATCTTCAAGGAGTTTATCTTGTGATTCGCCGTACCCGGCCCCCCGGACAATTTTCCGCTCCATTGGGGATTTCGCTCGTCGCGATTGCAGGATTCCTCGCGGTAATTGTGCCCATCGATAGACGGCTTGGATAGCCCATTCCCTCAATCCTCGCCTCCACCCAAAATCCCCTTCGCCACCCTCACCCTCTCCGCATCCGTCACCTTCCTCTCATACTCCCCTAGCACCGCCGTCGCCCCCATCGGGATCTCCGGCTTCCGAAACTCCATCACGCTCTCCCTCACACTCCGCGCGGAGAGGTGAACCTGGTCCACCCCCGTCCGCGCCACGATCTCGCGGATCTGCTCAACCGTCACTCCACCTCCCGGCAGGATCCCGATCCGTCCCACCGCCTGCTCCATCAGTCCGGCGATCACCTCGAGCCCCTCCATCACCTCCGGCTTCCCGCCGCTCGTCAAAATCCGCGCGAAACCCAGTTCGACCAACTGCTCCAGCGCCTCCGGCAGATCCTTGCAAACATCGAAGGCCCGGTGGAACACCGCCGGCATCCCCGCGCACGCTTCTAACAGGGTCTCCGCCGCCGCTAGATCGAGCGAACCGTCCGGCAGCAGGCACCCGAAGACCACCGCGTCTGCCCCGAGCTCCCGCGCCAGCTCGATATCCGCGCACATCGCCGCCAGCTCCTCCGGCGAGTAAACGAAATCCCCGCCGCGCGGCCGGATCATCATCGCGATCTCGCCCGCGAACATCCCCCGCGCCTGCACCAGCATCCCGGCACTCGGCGTGAGCCCGCCTTCGGTCAGGGAGGCGCACAGCTCGATGCGGTCCGCCCCGCCCTCCGCGCAAGCAGCCACCGAATCGAGCGAATCCACGCAGATCTCCAATATCATGCCGCC
The DNA here is from genome assembly GCA_965650715.1 of uncultured Haloferula sp. Lineage (GTDB taxonomy): Bacteria > Verrucomicrobiota > Verrucomicrobiia > Verrucomicrobiales > Akkermansiaceae > Haloferula. Next base: position 1,194 of record CBFGPU010000416.1, read on the forward strand.
AGCTTGCCGCCGCGGCGGGGAAGGGGACCATGAAATTCGCTTCGCCCCGCCACCGCCCTCCGCTTGAATGCCACCGATGATCCCGGAGCGACTCGATCTCCTCCTGCGCGACGGCACCCCCGTGGTCGCCCGGCCGCTCACGCCTGCGGACCGCGCCTACGTCGCCGAGGGCTACCGCCTGCTCTCCCCGGACGCCCGCTACCAGCGCTTCTGGGTCCGCGATGGCGAGATCATCGGCGATGCCATGCTCAACCGCCTCCTCACCGGCGATCTCCCGAACCACTGCATCTGGACCGTCTTCGATCCCGCCCGCGAAGGCTTTCCCGGCCTCGGCGCCGCCAGCTTCTGGCGCTCGAAGGACGATCCCACCGATGCCGAGATCTCCGCGACGGTGCTCGACCGCGACCACGGCCGCGGCGTCGGCACCCTCCTCCTCTCGATCCTCTGGCTCGTCGCCTACCGCTACGGCATCGACACCTTCACCGGCTACACCATGCCGGAAAACGTCGCCGCCCTCCGCTGGATGCAGGCCACCGGTGCCGAGGGCGAGTGGGATGGCTACAACGTCATCTACCGCTGGAAGCTCGGCGACCTCGATGCCATCCCCGAAACCGGTGCCGGTGCCGATCTCGCCCGCCGTCTCGCCGACCTCTCGCCGCTTTTCCTGTAGCGGCTCACGTTACCGACACGCCCTTCTCCCCCAGCACCGGCTTGGGAACGGGCAGCTTGTAGCGCCGCAATCCGAACTGCCGCACCGCATGCCGCTGCAGGTGCGCCATCGCCTCCTCCACGTCGTCCGTGAAGAAAATCAGATCCGGGTCGGAGGGACTGATCATCCCCGCCTCCGCCATGTGATAGACGAAGTCCATCAGCGGCTGCCAGTAGTCCTTGCCCATCAGCACGATCGGGAAGTTCCGGATCTTCCCCGTCTGGATCAGCGTCATCGTCTCGAAGGTCTCGTCCAGCGTCCCCGCCCCGCCCGGCAGCACCACGAACGCATACGAGTATTTCACCAGCATCGTCTTGCGCGTGAAGAAATAACGCATCGTCACCGAACGGTCCACGTACGGGTTCAAGTGCTGCTCGAAGGGCAGTTCGATGTTCACCCCGATCGACCGCCCGCCCGCCTCGCGGGCCCCTCGGTTCGCCGCCTCCATGATTCCCGGACCGCCTCCCGTCACCACCGTGAACCCCAGCTCCGCGATCGCCGCCCCGACCCGCCGCGCCATCTCGTAATACGTCGTCCCCGGCTGGATCCGCGCCGACCCGAACACCGTCACCGCGGGCCCCACGAAGTGGAGCGTGCGGAATGCACGGAGAAAATCGGCCCCGACCCGGAAAATCGTCCCGAAGTCGTGCAGCCGGGACCGCGGACCCGCCAGGAAGCCCCGGTCCGGGTTTTCCAGCTCGAAGCGTTCTTCCTCACGGATTTCCTCCTCGCTAACTTTTTGTTCCTCAGTCGGTTGTGGAACGTTCGGGCAATTCGGCGGCGTCATCGTCCCCCTTGTCTAACACGGCACCCGCCCCCGCGCCACGCCCAAACCCGAGTGTCCAAGGTGCTTGCCGCCCCCGTGCTTCGGTGCCACGTTCGCCCGCAAGCATGCTTCCGCAGAAAAGGAGAGAACCCGGAGAAAGCGATGGAGGACGCGGAGGCTTCGAAGTCCACGTCATCGGCGCGGGCGCTCCTTCCTCCGCCACCGCGACGCAGGAGGGCATCGAGATCGGCCTGCATATCGGCGGTGCCGGAATCCGCCGTCCCGCTTCCGCCGATCCGCAGGACGACCCGGTTCACCGGCTGGAAACTCCCGATGCGGTCCCTTCCAAGCTGAAAGCGACCAGCGATGTCGGCCCGGCGGTACCGCGCATCTCGCGCCGGGGCCGGAAACGGTACGGCATCAAACATTTGACCCTCTGGATGGCAGTGGCCTCGTGCCTGGTTGCCGTTGTCGCCGTGATCGCCAAGTTGGCCGCCCACAGCGCCGCTCTTCCGCCCGAGCCCGCCGCGGAAACCGCCGCCCCTCTCCCCTCCGATCCGGTCGAAAGAGAGCGCAAGTATCTCTTCGACAACTTCGGCTCGCTCTCCGTCGAGGCGGAACAACTTCTCAAACGATACGCTTCCGCCGGGAATCCAAGCGAGGTTCTACCCCTGATCCGGAATTCCTCCGCACTGGCCGATCGGGTTGTCACCGGCTGGCAACCTTGGGGAAGCGGGCCGCCATTTTCCCCGCAAGCTCCCGTGGAGCCCGCCGTCGATGAGATTTCACCTCACCCGGCGATCATCATCCGCGGCCGTAAGGGCGGCATGGAGCCCTTCCAATACTTCTTCATCCGCGAATCCGGGAAGCTTCTGATCGATTGGGAAGCGAGCGAAGGCCGGGGCGATCGCGCGATCGCGGATCTTCAGTCGGGAGCCCCTGCCGCCGACGCAGTCGTTCGCGCCAAAATCAGCCCGGCCAAGTTCTTCACTCCCGCCTTCCCCGAGTCGGCGTTCCGTTCCTATCAACTCGCGGACCTTTCGGGGGAAAATGTCGTCTGGGCCGTCGCGTCGGCGGACTCGGAGGAGGCCCGCTGTCGCAAGCGA
>CBFGPU010000417.1:0-3773 GCA_965650715.1 uncultured Haloferula sp.
CGCTGCTCCTTGGGAGATAGCGTGGCCTTCGGCAGGCGCAGGCCCGCGCGGACCGACTTCACCGCATCCGTGTTCGGTACCAGGGTGACGTCGGAGTAAGTGCTCCAGGCCAGCGACTCGGTGGGTTCCACCGCTTTGAAAACGCTCGCGAAGAACTGGTTCGACACACCGGCGAAGATCCCCTTCTCCAGCGGCTCGTTGATCTGCGTCCGCGCCTTCCTCAAACCGAACCATGCCTTGGCGAATTCGGTGTTCGAATAATAGGTGAAGCTGCGGTTGTCGTTGACCACGAAACCCGTCTGGTCGGCCCGCTCGACGTTGTCCAAAGGGGTCGCCTCGCCCAGGAAGATGCTGAAATTGTCGAGATTTACCGGGTTGTCGCCGGCGTTCTCGAGCTGCAGCTTGTAATCCAGCATGTAGGGATCGGCGATATTGCCGGTTTCGCGCAGGCTCCAAGTTTTCTGTGCCCACATGCCGGAGGGCAGCTTGCCGCGGAAGACCACCGATTTGTCCTTCACGGACGCTTCGGGGACGTAAGCGTAGCTGCCGGATTCGATCCGGTCCACCCCGTCGGAAATCGCACCCATCGGGTGGTTGCCGTGGCGGTTCAAGCGCACCGGCCCCTCGATGCCCGGGCTCTGGTTCTTCAGTTCAACATACTTCAGCCCACCGCCGACGTTGGTGAAGACGAAGATCGCCTCGGAGGTTTCGAGCTTGGACTCGACCTCGACTTCCTGGACCGGCGGCTCCACCTCGGTCAGGGTCCCGGGCTTGTCGCTCGCAGGCTCCACCGGTTGGGCGGGAGCCTTGGCAGCTTCTACCGCCGCCTCGCGCTGCTTCTGCTCCTGCAGGATCCGCGCGTTCTTCTGCTGATAGAATAGGTTTACCGCCAGCAGGATGCTGCAGACGGTGACGACGATCCAGGTCTTGCGGTCGTACATTGGGAATGAGGGAAAAAGGAAGATCCCTTGTCAGGCTCCGGGGCCTGCGGGACGGTCGGGTGCTGTGCCCCGTTTCGGCGGGACGGGGTCATAACCATAGCCCCCCCAGGGATGACAGCGGAAAATCCGGCGGACCCCCAGCCAGGAGCCGCGCAAGGATCCGTGGGTCTCGACCGCCTGCAGGAAATAGTTGGAACAAGTCGGCTGGTAGCGGCAGCCCGAATTCGGCCCGCCCAGCGCCTTGAGCACGGGATTCAGGAACTTCTGATAGAAGCGGATGACCAGGCGGATGAGGCGTTTCACTCAAGTTCCAAGTGAGAAGTTCCAAGTGCCAAGGGGGAGAAATTCAAAACTCGAAGCTCCAAACTCCGGCGAAGAACAGGAGAGCAGGTAACACCGGCGGTGCGTTTCGCAGGGAGAATTTTCCATCAAGTTTCCCACTCGCCCGGACGGCGGCGCGCCCGGATCCTTGAAAGTTGGAACTTCTCACTTGGAACTTCCGAAAAGCCCCAGCCGCTTCGCCTGCTTCAACCAATCCGACTCCAGCTCCGCGAAAGTGGCCGCCGCCGAACCGGGGCGGGGGATGGTGATCAACAGGCGCTTCGGTTCGACCAGCAGATGCCCGTGGCGCTGCACGATCGCCCGCAAACGCCGCCGCAGGAGATTGCGGTCGTGGGCCTTGCCGACCTTGCGGGTCGTGATGAAGCCCACCATCAAATGGGGTAGCGCGGCATCCGCCAGAGTGCTGACAACAACAAGACGGCCGGCTTTCGCCTGACCGTCTTTGCGCACGCGGAGGAAATCCGCGCGTTTCGACATGCTCTGCTTCCGCGGGAGGCGCATGGGCCGGGCGCGGCGCGCAGGCGTTGATTACACCCCGTGCTGGGTCGTGTGGCGGGCGTATTGCAGCTCGGCACCCTTGGGGATCAGACGCTTGCGGCCCTTCTGGCGGCGGCGCTTGATGATGTCGCGACCGGACTTGGTCGCCATGCGGGCGCGGAATCCGTGCTGGCGCTTGCGGGTGCGCTTGGAAGGCTGGAACGTGCGTTTCATGGCGGTCTCGGGAAAGGGCGTTTCGTCTGTCCGCGGCGGAACCCTCGTTCCGGCCCGGCGGGGCGCGCACTCTAGGGGGCCGCTTTCCCTTGTCAATCCGCCAAATTCCCCGGATGGCGGAATTTTTTCAAAGATGGCCGGGAAATTTCGTGCCGCCTTCCCCCCGCCATGCCACCCTGACCCCGTGAGCAAGGGTTCTTCCGACAGCGGCATCGCGGTCGCCAACCGGCCGAAGGTCGAGCCGGCGACCATCGAGGACCTGCCGGGTCTCACCGATCTGGTGAGGGAGTTGTTTGCGCTCTCCGACGACTTCACCCCGGATCACGACGCCCAGGAGCGCGGTCTCGCCCTGATCCTGGAGCAGCCGAGCCGCGGCCGGATCTTCGTGGTGCGGAACGATACCCGTATCATCGGCATGGTGAACCTGCTGTTCACCATCTCCACCGCCATGGGCGGCTTCGTCATCCTGATGGAGGATGTGATCGTCCATCCGGCCCACCGCGGGCAGGGCTACGGCACCATGCTGCTCGACAAGGTGATCGAGTTCGCCAAGCAGAAGGACTTCAAGCGCATCACCCTGCTGACCGACAGGATCAGCGCGGAATCGCAAAACTTCTTCAAGAAGAACGGCTTTGAATATTCCAACATGATCCCCATGCGGAGGATCATCGGAAAGGAGGGCTGAAGACCCCATGCCACTTGGAGCGGTCACTCCCGCCGACGGCCTCGCGATGGCGCTGGTGGTGATCCTCGTGCTCAGCTTCAGCGTGGTCGCTCTGCTGGTCGTGTTCATCAAGCGCAACGGCAAGCGGGCCGAAACCGAGGTCGAGAAGCTGCTGGAAGAACTCCGCCGCGAGGACGAAGAGGAAAGGCACCCTGCACCGCCCTCCGGCCCCGCCGAGACCCGCGAACCTTGGGAGCGGGAAGAGGACTGGTGGAAGAAGGGATAGCTACTCGCTCCACCCTTCCGCGACGATCCGCCGGATTTCGCAAACTCCGTCCTTCCATCCCATCTCAAGGGTCATCGGCACCCGTTTGCCTTTCACCTTCGCAGCCAAGCTATCGCCCGCAGCCGGATCCGCCACCGCGACGATCACGCCGCTGTGATCCCGATGCTCGACCAGAAAGATCTCCCGCCCCTCTTCCACTCCCGGAGGCCTCATTCCTTCCGCCGCCGCGCTCGCATAAATCCGCATCGTCTGAGCTGGCTCAGGCTTCCTCTCCACGAACTCCTCCCAGTCCATCGTCCCGTACGCCGTCAGACTCTCCCAATCGACCGCGAAACGGAAGCCGTCCCACGCCACCGCCACCGGGAATCGCGGACCGCTGAAGGGCTCCACTTCAAAGAATACCAGCATCCGCTCGCCCATCACCACCTCCTTGCCCGGCGAGACCCGGCCCATGGTGCGAAACGGGTGTCCGCGCTTGCCGTGGTAATCCTCCATCATCGGTCGTACCCGCTCCGGATCGCGCACGCTCGCGAGCTTCTCCCCGAGATCCGCGCCCTCGAAGTATTTTTCCAGCACCTTGCGGGCATGTTGCGTCGCCGGCCGGGGGGGAGCGCTTGGCTTGGGAACGGGCGGGGCAGGGGCCGCGGCAGGCGGTTGTTGGATGACGCCCCAGCCCAACAAAATGAGCAGGACCGCAACGATGATCCCGCCGAGCACGAGGGCCTCGGTCCAACTGCCCCGGGACCCTGCAGGCGGATTCTCCATGCCTCAGCTCAGCGGCGCCGCCGGTGCATGACAAGCCCGAGCAATGCGAGACCTGTCAGGACAG
>CBFGPU010000418.1:0-3769 GCA_965650715.1 uncultured Haloferula sp.
CGACATCCTAGCGATGTTCTCCGAATCCGGCGTGTCCCCACACTCCATGCGCCAGATCCTCGGCTTCGAATCGCTGCTGACCATGATCGCCGCCGATCAAGGCCTCTCCATGCTCCCCGAGGTCCTCGATCTCCGCAGTACCCACGGCATCGTCACCGTCCCGCTCCTCTCCGACCGCGCCCGCGCCGACTTCACCATGTGGGCCGTCTGGAAGGCCGAAGGCACCTCGCTCCTCGTCCGCAATTTCGTCCGCCTGTTAGAGCGCAACCGCCCTGCCGTCGCGCCCATGGCCGTGGCCTAAGTAGTCCGCACACGCCGTGTGCGGATGAAGCCGCTCGATCGCTTCGCATCAGCAGCGTCGCCGAAGTCGTGTCGCTAATCCTCCCTCGACTCATCTCTCGGCGTCCTTCATAAACGTTGCATCTCCTATGGGCGTTCTCTATTCCGTCTTTCCCCTCCACAAAGATTGCACCGATTGGCTCGACCAGGAAGATATCCCCTACCCCTCGGTTTCAAATCCTCGATTGCCTACCCCTCGCGAACTGGAAACCGCCATCGAGAACTTGGAAGCGTTCAGCACCCCTGATGCCGATTCGGAGCTTATCCAATCCACGGATCCGGACCGTCCCGACCTGTACACGCGTCTCATCATAACCGAGCAAGGGTCGGAAGATGAACCTTGCAAATTCTACTTTTCAAAAGGGGCGGACGAGGTGGTCCTCAAGGTAATCCAGAAGGTAACAGCCATGTGCGGGCCTCTGGTGGTGCTGGATGACTCTGCGACCTGGCCCGTCGTCGTATGCCCGGAAGATTCGTTCGATGAACTCCTCCTTCGCTATCGCAACCCTTGGCCGAACGATACCTAGGCCCGACGCACGACGATGCTCGCAGGATTCCCAACTCGTCGTCCGTCGTGCAGGCGGACCGGAAGGAGAGATCGCAGTGGACCCCAGTTCCACTTTTTCAGAAGTCCGGGATCTCATGTTGCCTTACCCGGTGTCCAAGCCGGACATACATACGCCGAGGGTCCCTCCTCCTTAGCTCATCACTCCCACTCGATGCTCGCCGGCGGCTTCGTCGAGATGTCGTAGAGAACGCGGTTGATGCCCTTCACCTCGTTGAGGATGCGATTGCTGGTCTCGCGGAGGATCTGGGAAGGCAGCTCGACCCAATCGGCGGTCATGGCATCATCCGAGACCACGGCACGGAGATTGGTGGACCATTCATAGGAACGTTCGTCGCCCTTCACCCCGACCGTCTTGACCGGGATCAGCCCCGCGTAGGCCTGCCAGACCTTTTCATACCAGCCATGCTCCTTGAGCTTGCCGATGAAGATGGCATCGCACTCGCGGATGATATCCAGCTTCTCCTTCGTGATGTCGCCCGGGCAGCGCACGGCCAGTCCCGGTCCCGGGAAAGGATGACGCCACAGGATATCGTGCGCGATGCCGAGCGAGGCACCCAGCGCCCGCACCTCGTCCTTGAAGAGTTCCGCCAGCGGCTCCAGCACCTTGCCCTGCGCTTGCAGTTCGAGGATACGGTCCACGCGGTTGTGGTGCGTCTTGATCTTGCTTGCCTTCGACTTCGCGTTCGAAGCGCTCTCGATCACGTCGGGATAAAGCGTCCCCTGCGCCAGCATCTCGGCATCCCCCACCGCATCCCAGAAGGTGTCGATGAACAGCTCGCCGATGATCTTGCGCTTGGCCTCGGGGTCGGCCACGCCGGCCAGCGCGCCGAGGAACCGCTCCGAGGCGTCGATCGTTTCGATCGGCACACCCATGCGGTGGAAGTTGTTCTGCACCTCAGCGGTCTCGTCCTTCCGCATCAGGCCGTGGTCGACGTAGATCGCGCGGACCTTCACCCCGGCCTCGTGCAGAAGTACGGCGAGCACCGTACTATCGACACCGCCGGAAACCCCGCAGACCACCTGGCGGTCGCCCACCGAGGTACGGATGCCTTCGATCAGCTCGCGCTTGAAGTCGTCGATCCGGAACGGTGCCAGCTCGCCCGCGGTGAGCAGGAAGTTGTGCAGGATGCGGTTGCCCTCGTGGCTGTGTGTCACTTCCGGATGGAACTGGATCCCGTAGAAACGGTCCTCCCACCTCAGCGAGACCGGCGTGCCATGCTGGTTCGCCGCGATGACGACCGCGCTCGCCGGCAGGATCTCCACCGTGTCCGAGTGGCTCATCCAGACCTGCGAATTCTTCGAAACGCCTTCGTAGAGCCCGCTGCAATCGCCGGGCACCAGCGTCGCCGGGCCGTACTCGCGGCGGTTGCTCGCCTTCACGCTGCCACCGAACTTGATGTTGAGGAGCTGCATCCCGTAGCACACGCCGAGCACCGGCACGCCGAAGGCCTTCAACGCCGCGAAATCCAGATCCGGCGCATCCGGCTCCGAAGTGCTCTTCGGCCCGCCCGAAAGGATGATTGCTCCCGGCTTGCCGATGTCGGGGAAGTCCTCGAGCGCGTAAAGCTTCGCGAAATAGCCGAGCTCCCGGACCCTCCGGACGATGAGCTGGGTATATTGCGATCCGAAATCCAGAACCGCGACGTGATTGATTTCCTGCATGGGAAGTAAGAAAAATTCCAAATTCTAAACCCTAAGATCCAAGGCCGAAGGCCGCTTAGTTGAGCGGCTGGTAGTTGGTCGGCTCCTCGGTGATGACGATGTCGTGGACGTGGCTCTCGCGCAGGCCGCCCGGCGTGATGCGGACGAAGTTCGCGTTCCGGCGGAGTTGCTCCAGGCTGCCCGCCCCCACGTAGCCCATGCCGGAACGAAGCCCGCCCATGAGCTGGAAAATTACGTCGGACAGCGGGCCCTTGTAAGGTACCCGGCCTTCCACGCCTTCCGCGACCAGCTTGCCCGAGCTGTTCTGCCCGTAGCGGTCGCCCGAGCCCTTGCGCATCGCGCCCAGCGAGCCCATGCCGCGGTAGGTTTTGAACCGACGGCCCTGGTAATAGACGCTCTGCCCGGGGCTCTCGCGCGTCCCGGCAAGGATCGAGCCGAGCATCACCAGGTCGGCACCGGCGGCCAGCGCCTTCACCACGTCCCCGGAGTAGCGGATGCCGCCGTCGGCGATCACCTTCACCCCGCGCTCGCGGCAGTAACCGGCCACGTTCTGGATCGCGGTGAATTGCGGCATGCCCACTCCGGCGATCACGCGGGTGGTGCAGATCGAGCCGGGACCCACACCCACCTTCAGCGCGCTCGCGCCCGCGGAGACCAGATCCTTCGCGCCCTGCTCGGTCACGACATTCCCGGCAACAACCGGCACGTTGGAAAGCGAGCGCAGCTTCGAGATGACTTCCATCACCCGGCTGGTGTGGCCGGTCGCGGCATCGATGAAGAGCGCGTCCGCACCCGCATCGATCATCGCCTGACCGCGCTCGACGCAATCCGGACCCACGCCCACCGCAGCGCCGCAGCGCAGGCGGCCGCCCGGGTCCTTGGCCGCATTCGTGAAAGTGATCCGCTTCTCGATGTCCGAACCGGTGATCAGACCCACCAGTTTGAAGTTCGCATCCACCAGCGGCAACTTCTCGATCCGGTTCTGATAGAGAATCCGCCGCGCCTCCTCGAGTTCCGTATGGGCGGGAGCGGTGATCAGCTTCTCGCGCGGCGTCATCACATCCTCCACCCGTGCGTCCTGGCGGTCCAGGTAGCGCACGTCGCGGCCCGTCACCATACCCTCCAGGCGGCCCTCGCCGTCCACCACCGGGAAGCCGGAGAAGCCGTGCTCCGCCATGATCCCCCGGATCTCGGCGATCG
>CBFGPU010000419.1:0-3768 GCA_965650715.1 uncultured Haloferula sp.
CCATTGCTTCGGCCACGGACGGTCACATGACCTTGGTCCATGTGCACCAGACGCTTGCCATTCCCGATGCCCCCGAGCTGACAGCCCAAGCCGCCGAGGATGCGGTCAAGGCGCTTTCCAAGGAGGCGGACCGGATCCGGAAAACCGGCGTCGATGTCGCGATCGATTTCCCCGGTGGTTCCGCCGGGCGCGGCCTACTGGAGGCGGCGGCGCGACATCAGGCTGATCTCCTCGTCGTGGGATCCGTTTCCGGCAGGAGCCTCAAGACGCGCTGGCTCCTCGGGGACGTCGCGGAGTTCGTGGCGGAGCATGCGCAAATCCCCACGCTCATCGTGAGAAACTCCGCGCCGATCATCAATTGGGCCCTCAAGCTTGAACCGCTCAAGATCCTGATCGGGGAGAACCTCCCGGAGTTTTCCGACAATCCGCTTCTCTGGGTGAAGGAGCTCTCGGAGATCGCCCCGACCAAGCCGGTCGTCGCCTATGTCATGTGGCCCTACGAGGAGGCGGTCCGCTACGGCTGCCCGCTGCCGATCTCCTACATGGACGTCTCCCCGGAAGTCCTGGAAATGGCTCAACGGGACCTCCAGAAACGCACGGGCAGGCTCATGGGCGATTTCCCGGTGCAAGCCGTGATCAAATGTTCCTGGGGTGTGGCGGATGCTCCGCTCGCGGAACTGACGAAGGAAAAGAAGGCGGATCTCCTCGTCGTGGGAAGCCGCCAGCACAGGCGGCTGGCTCGCTTCCTGGAACATTCCGTCTCCCGCGCGGTCATCCACGAGACCACCGTGAACCTCGCCGTGGTGCCTTGCCGAACCGCCGCAAGTCCACGCCCGGTGATCAGGCGTTTCGAACGCGTGCTCATCCCCACCGATTTTTCGGAAGAGGGCAACCGTGCGATCGCATCCGGTTGCTCCATGGTGCCGCCAGGCGGCGTGGTCTGCATCGCCCATGTCTGTTCCCAACATCAACAACACCCCGATGCGGAAGCACGTTTGCGGCTCCTGATACCCCCCGAGGCCGAGAGCTTCGGGATTCGGAGCGAGGTCATGGCAACGACCGACGACAACCCGGCCGCCGGTATTGTCCATCTGGCGAACCGGTTCGGAGCGGATGCCGTGTGCATGGCAAACCATCCCCGCCCCGAGATCGGCGAGGCCTTCCTGAGGTCAACCACCCGCGAGGTACTCAGGAACATCCGCATGCCCGTCCTGCTTGTCCAAGCCGAAGGGGGCTGAGCAGCCGGCCAAACCCGCTCCGCGTTCCTTCGCTCACCATTCCGGCCCGACCGGGGACTCGATGACGACCGGCTCTTCCCCGCCTTCTTCCTTCCCGGGGGGTAGTTCGCGAACAGGTCGCCGCAAGGCATGCAGGTAATAAACTTCGAGCAATTCCGCTCCGCGGTAGAATCGGATCTCACGCGGTTCGCTGTCGATGGTGCAGGTATCGGCCTGGATGACCTTGGGCTCCTGGCCGATCTCATGGACGAAATATCGTTTCATGGTTTCATTGCTGTCTTTTTGCAAAGGTTGAGCATCGGTCGCTCGCCGGTTGAGTTTCCGTCGAGCGGCAGGATAGTCGCAGGTGAATTACCATACCGACCGTCATGTACCAGCTCGTCATTCTCGCCTCCCTCGGCCGTGTCCGCGCCTTGAAATTGCATTCCCGCGGGGACGACCCCGCGGATAAAGCCCATCTGGTCGAATTGGACCATCTCGGGAAGAGTTTTCACCAGCCTCCGCTTCACGACATCGTCACCGACCAGGCCGGACGCTTCCAGCAAGGCGCGTCCGTCGACCGGCGCGGCGGAATGTCCTACGGGGAGGAACACGAGCTGGCGGAGCATCTGGAGCACGAAGCCGTCAAGGCGGTCGCGGGCCAGATCGATGTCATCGTCCGGGCCGAGGCGTGCCCTCCCTGGCTGCTGCTGGCTCCCCGCCCGATCCTGGCGCGATTGGAAGCGGCCTTGTCCCGGGATGCCGCCGATTCGCTGGCGAAGTCCGTCGCGGCAGACCTCACGAACCTCCCGCTCTCCGAATTGGAGGGCCGCTTGCTCGCCGAGGTTTGAGATCGTGTTCATAGACCTGCGGGATAGGCCTCCGGCGCTTCGCCGTGGTCCCACCCGGCGATACCTTCCAAGGGCAAGACCGGGCGGGTCCTGTCGATGTGGATCACCGCGTCGAACTCGTTCGCGAGCCGGGCCTTGAAGTAGTGGCTCTGCCGCTCGGTCTCCGGGCGGTAAACCACGCCGATCGCCCGTTGCAAGCGCTCGCGTCCCAACTCGCCGACTCCCGGGCCCTCGCCTCCGAGATCGATCCAGAACTCCGGAATCCCGAGTTCATGGAAGAGCCGCTCGTAACTTCCCTCCATGCCGGGCAGGACCTTTTTCCTTTCACCCGGTAGATGCCACCCCGTTGCCGCAGTCACCTCTCCCTCATAAGTTGTGAAACCGATCAAGCGCGAATGGTCCCCATAGGCCTCGCGCACGAGTTGCCCCAGATTCAATTCCCCGTGGCGCGTCCGCTCGGTTGCGCGCGCGTCGCCGACATGCGAATTGTGGGCCCATACGACCACCTTCGCCTGTCGTCCGGCGGTTTGGGACCGCGCGATGATCTCGACCAGCATCTCCATCATGTGCTGATCGCGCAGGTTCCACGAGGAAACGTCGGAGCGGAACATCTTGCGGTAGTAGAGCTCCGCATTGCGGACCAGCCGGGCGTTCTGGGCGGCAAAGAAGAACTCCTCCTCGGCCACCGCTCCATCCCTCCCGAGGTACTCCACCTCCTTTGCCCGCAGTCTAACCAGTTGCTCGATCACCTCATCCCGGCAGCCCGCGCTCAGGCCGCTGCTTACCAGCAGGCCGTAGTTCTGGGGATCGGGACCATGGCGATCCATGCAGGCGTAGCGGGCCCTTGCGCGCCGCGCTTCCTCCGGATCCACGCGGTCCAGATAGCGGCACACCTCGTCCATCGATTTGTGCAAACTATAGAGGTCCAGACCGTAGAATCCGGCTTGCCCGGCCCTTACCCCCTGCCTCGAGTTGAACTCGCGCAACCATTCCGCGAAGTCGCGGACCTCGGCGTTCCGCCACATCCATTCGGGAAACCGCTTGAAGCCGCTCAGGGCTTCCAAGGCCGAGTGATCGGTGCCCATCCCTCTCACGTAGCGGTTCACCCGGTATGCATCCGGCCAGTCTCCCTCGATTGCGACCGCATTGAATCCCTTCTCTTCCATCAAGCGCCGGGTCAACTCGCCACGGTAGCTATAGAACTCATGCGTCCCGTGGGACGCTTCTCCAAGCAGAACCACCGTTGCGTCGCCAACGAGGTGCAGCAGCCCGTTGAAGTCCGACGGATCGCCGGTGATCGGCCGCGCTTCGCGACGGACCGCGGCCAGGGTGTCCGGGCAATGCGCGGCGCTGCGGACGATCGGAGGAAACACATGCGCCGGGGGCAGTTGCGCGCGTAGCATCTCCCCCGCTTCCTGGTCGGTGATCTGCCCGAAGTCGCCATAGTGCAGGCCTACGGCGACGAAGGTCTCCGGGATCACGAGAGCTACCACCTCGTCCGCCTCGACCTTCAACATTTCCACGGCTTCCATCGAAGCCACGGGAACCGCCACGATGATTCTCTCCACGGCCCGGCGTCGCAAGAGCTCCACCGCCGCAAGCATGGTTGAACCGGTCGCCATCCCGTCATCGACGAGCACGACCGTCCTGCCGGCGAGATCAAGCGGCCGCGAGCCACGGTGGAAGATCTCTTCGCGGCG
>CBFGPU010000420.1:0-3750 GCA_965650715.1 uncultured Haloferula sp.
GCCACGGTGAACTCGGTCTCTCGGTGGTTGTCGTCGCGACGGTCAATCCCGTCGTCGTCTTCGGCGATCACGGGGACAAGGTCGGCTCCTTGATCCTGACGGCCAAGCCGGACGTGCTGATCGAGGACCGGCATGGCTCGACCTGGAACAGCAATGCCTTCCTCAAGCAGCTCGATGTGCCCTACTTGCGTCCGATCTCCATGCTCGGGTCCACCGTGGCCGAGTGGCAGGCGGACCCGGCCGGGATGTCGCCGCGGGACATCGGCATGTTCATGTCGCTCCAGGAATCCTGGGGCACCATCGAGCCGATCGTGGTGGGTGGTTTGAAAGCGAATATTCAGGGCTTCCGTCTGCACGAGCCGATTCCGGAGCGGGTCGAAACCTTCGCCGCCCGGGCCGCACGCTGGGCCGCGCTGCATGCGAAGGCGAATGCGGACAAGAAGATCGCGCTGATCTACTACAACAAGAGCCTCGGTCAGGATGACTTCATGCGCGGCAGCCCGACCGGTGCTTTCCTCGACGGCCCGGAAAGCCTGATCCGCTTCCTTCCCGAAATGGAAGAGGCCGGTTATGCCGTGGCTGATCGTCCTGCCACCGCGGAAGATTTGATCGCCCGCATCCGCGGCGGTGGCCGCAATCTCGGACCTTGGGCGCAGGGCGATCTCGAACGGCAGGTGGACGAAGGCGATCCGGTGTTGATCCCGCTTTCCACCTACATCCGCTGGTTCGAGGAGGAACTCAGCCCCGCCAACCGCCAGGCGGTGATCGACAAGCACGGTCCGCCGCCCGGCCGCCTGATGGTGGTCACACGGAACGGCGAGCCGCACATCGTGCTGCCCCGCATCAAGCTCGGGAACGTCGTCCTCATGCCCCAGCCCGAGCGAGCGGAGAAACAGGATGACAAGCTGCTGCACTCGCGCGACGTGCCGCCGCCGCACAACTACCTCGCCTTCTACTGGTGGCTCGACCGTGAATTCAAGGCGGACGCCATCGTCCACTGGGGCACCCACGGCTCGCTTGAGTTGCTGCCGGGCAAGGAGACCGGCCTGTCCGCCGATTGCTGGAGCGACATCTGCGTCGGCAGGCTTCCGGTGATCGATCTTTGGATCACCGACAACCTCGGCGAATCGACGCTTGCCCGCCGCCGTTCGTACGCGGTGCTCGCCGATCACCTGCCGCCGCCGACCGTGGGTGCGGGGCTCGGGGACAAGTTCCAGAACATCCACGAGGAGATCCACAAGTTCAACACGCTGGAAAACGGCCTGCTTCGCGAGGAGTTCCGCAAGAACATCACCCGTCTTTCCGCGGCGGAGCATCTCGATGATATCGCGGACCCGTCGAAGAGCGGCGCGCCCTTCGATGACGAAGGGATCCGCAAGCTCGATGCCCATCTTCACGAGCTCTATGAATCGCAGACGCCTGTTCGGCTGCACGTCTTAGGCAGGCCTCCGGTCGAGGCGGACCGCGTGCCTTACCTTGTCTCCATCCTCGGCAGCGGGTTCCTCGACCGCTTCGCTGCGGCCACCGGTGCCGATGCGAACGAGCATCGCCAGGAACTCCGTGAACAGGCGGCGGTCTTCCTCCATGCCTGTCTCGAAGACCGGGCGGATCCGAAGGTTCCGATCCCTGCCGGTTTGCAGAAGGATGTGGAGTTCGCCCGCGGGATGCTGGCGAAGCTGATGGACGCGGATGTCGAGCCGCGCGGGCTGCTCCATGCGCTCGATGGCGGTTATCTCGAAGCCGGTCCCGGTCCCGATCCGATCCGTAATCCCGCGACGCTTCCGACGGGCCGCAATCTCTACTCGCTCAATCCCGAGGAGATTCCGACACGGCCCGCTTGGGAAGTGGCGAAGCAACTGGTGAACGAGTTGCTCCGTACCCGCAAGCCCGAGAAGATCGGGATGGATCTCAACGGCATGGACACCATGCGCGACTTCGGCGTGATGGAAGGGCAGATCCTCTGGTTGTTAGGCGTGCGGCCGGTGTGGAACTCCAGCAATCTCGTCATCGACGTCGAACTCATCCCATCGGAGGAACTCGGTCGTCCGCGGGTCGATGTCTTCATCGCGATGGGCGGGATGTACAAGGAGAACTTCCCTTCCCGGGTCAAGCTGCTCGACAAGGCCGTGCGACTCGCCGCCGCGGCGGACGAGGCGGTGAATCCGGTGCGCGATCACTCCGTGGCGATGCGTTCCCGTCTCGCGGCCAAGGGTTTCTCCGCGGACGATGCGGGGAAGTATTCCGTGGCCCGCATCTTCGGCACCAAGCCGGGAAATGTCAGCGGCACCAACATCCTCTACCTGATCCCGCGTTCCGGGGTATGGGATAACGACGACGAGGTCAGCAGCGTGTACATGGACAACATGAGCTACGTTTACAGCGGCGACACCTGGGGCAAACAGGTGGGCGGCTTGTATGAAGAGGCCCTGCAAGGCACCGACACCGTCCTGCGGGTCTGGGCCTCGAACATGACCAGCCAGCTTTCCAACCATCATGCCTACGAATACCTCGGCGGTCTGAGCATGGCCGTGAAGAAGGTCACGGGAAAGTCTCCCGCCGCCTTCATCGCCGACGTGCGCGACCCGGGCGGTGCCCGCATCCGCGATTTCGAGGAAGTGCTGGCGGCCAACTTCCGCTCCGAACTCCTGAACCGCAAATGGATCGAGGGTATGAAAGGCAACGGCTATGCCGGCGCGGGCCACATCGCGGAGATGGTGAAGAACACCTTCGGGTGGTCCGTTACCCGGCCCGAAAGCGTGAGCCAGGGCACGTGGAACGACATTTACGAAACCTACATCCGGGACCGCGAGCAGCTCGCCATGAGCGAATTCTTCGAGGAAGTCTCGCCCCATGCCTTGCAGGAAATCGCCGCCACCTTGCTGGAGTCGGCCCGCAAGGGACTCTGGGATGCGACTGCGGTTCAGATCGCGGAACTCTCCCGAGTGTATGCCGAGTCCGTCGCGAAGCACGGTGAGTCCGGCGGTCTCGTTGGCGGCGGGAACGACAAGCTGCGCGATTTCACCACCCAGACGCTCGTCTCGACCGGCGATCCCGCCAGTGCCGGACTCGCCGCCGCCTTGAAAGAGAAGGCCGCCGAGACTTCCGCTGCCGGTGGCGCGGAGAAGGTGGCCGGGCAGAAACTGGAGGAGGTCCCGCAATCTCCGGCTGCACCGCTTGCCGCGCCCGAGCATGGCCCCTTGTGGGAGTGCGCCATGCTCGCCGTCTTCCTCCTGCTGCTTGCCGGGGGCTTCGTTTTCAAATCAGGAATGCCATGATGGATACGCTCCAGAACTCGCTCTATCAGATCTCGAATGCCCTGCTGATCCCCACGCTGGTGGCACTGCTCGGTCTGGGCGCGTGGACCTTGCTGCTCACCGGCGGCATGGTGCACGAGGCCTTCACACGCCGGTCCGTGCGCCGGGCCTTTGCCTTGGCGCGGAAAAACCACCATGATGCGGTGCGTCATCTGCGGGAATGCCCCCACGGGCTGCCGGCCCGCTTCGCGAAAGCCGATGCAGTTCAGCCGGACCAGCATCACAAGACGGTGGCGGACCTCGAAATGTCGCTCGCCGCCGGGCTCTCGAAGCTCACGTGGATCACGCGCATCGCCCCCATGCTCGGCCTCATGGGCACGCTGATTCCCTTGGGTCCGGCGCTCACCGGGTTGGCTTCCGGCGATATGAGGCTGCTTTCGGGCAACCTGGTGGTCGCCTTCACCGCCACCGTCATCGGCGTGCTCATCGGCTGCGT
>CBFGPU010000421.1:0-3748 GCA_965650715.1 uncultured Haloferula sp.
CGGATGTCGTAGGCGGCATGCGGATCCCCTGCAAGGGCACGGATGAAGTAGAACAGGTCGACCTGGTGACGGGTCAGTTCCTGCACGAACTCATCGATATTGTCACTTGCTTGGGACATTGACGGACAGACACTGCCGCCGGAACGAAAAAGTTTAGTGCCGTGCCGATTTTCCCGCAAGGACTACCCGTATGGCACGGTTTCAGAGCACCCCCACCGCTCTCGCCACATGCGACAGCTTAAGGAGCGACGACACTCCTGTCGTCGGGGGAGACGCGCCGACCGGGGACAAGAGTGTCCCCTCTCATTATGGCTGACGCCATCTCCCCTCACCCCTTCTTCCACAAACCGAAATCCCGCGATTCCCCATCCGGAATGATCGCCCTCTCCTCCGGCTGGAGAGGAAACGGGCTCTCGAAAACCGGATTCACCTCCGGCCCGATCTGCTCGTCCCTCAACTTGGAAGCCGCAGGCAACCCATAGTTTCCATCCAGCATCGGATCCTCCGTCCGGTTCCCCTCGGGCAGTGGTAGAGTCTCCGGGGGCTGCCCCCACCGCAGGTAAGGCTCCGCCACCTTCCAGAAGACATTCCGCTCGATCAGCGGCGTGCCATAGGACTTCGCCGAGAGACGCTCGGAGCCTACCTGGCCCTGCCGGATCCCCTGCCCCACGAAGATGTTCCCCCTCACCAGCGGCGATGACAAGCCGAGCACCGCAAGCGCCTCCCGCCCGTCGTCCGCGATCACGTTCCGCACGATCCGGTCGCGGCTCTCGAACCAGCAGCTGATGCTCCCCATTTCGTTCTTCGCGAGGATGTTTCCGAAGATCTCTCCCGCGGTATTTCCCGAGATGTAAATGCCGCTTCGCGCATTCCCGCGGATGACATTGCCGGTGATAAGCGGCGAGCAATCGTCGTAACGGATGCCATGCCATGCCGAGCCGGAGATCCGGCTGTCGCGGATGGTGGCCTTCCCCGCGATGGTGATGCAGCGGTGATAGCAATTCCGCACGTCGCAGTTGAGCACCGTGATCCGGTTTCCCGTCAGCTCGATGCCCGTGCCCCACACGCCCGCCACCAGACAGTTCTCGATCAAGCCGCCCGCCGCATCCCGCACCTCGATCCCATTCCCCGGCGAACCCAGCACCGCGCAAGACCGCATCGTCAGCTTCGCCTTGGCCGACCTCACCACCGCGATGTCGAGCGGGGCTCCCGCGCGCGAATTCGCCCCCCGCAGCGACATTCCCAAGCCTTCTAACAGGACTTCCCCGTCCGTCTCAATCGTCACCAGCGGCCGGGCGGGCCGCACCTCCGCCGTACCGGATGACTCCGGATCGCCAGATGCCTCCAGGCGGGTCTTGTCCCAGCCCGCCCCGACGATCTTCACCGGCTTCGAGATGACCAGACGCTCTTGGAACTTGCCTTCGGGGATCCTGAGCGTCCCTCCTTCCGGAGTCTCTGCCAGCGCGTCGGCCAAGGTTCCCGGCACCCCCCTCCCGGCGGACTCCACCGGGACCGGCGGGGCCGGAACCGCGGGCTCCGGGAGCCCGGCGACCTTCCCCGCCGGATCCTCAACCGTTTGGACCGTGCCCGGGGCGGAGGGAGGCGCGACCTTACCGGATCTCTTCAGGAGGAACAGCAAGCCGCACCCCAGCAACAACGTTAGCACCAGCGCGGAGAGCCACACCTTCCTCGACGCCCGGCTCTTGCCGAGCGCGCTGATCGCCAGCGTGGCCACGATCGCCACGCTCAATATCAGCACCGCACCCTTTTCCAGCCCGCCGCTGAACCATGCGATGACGAGCAGAATCGCGGGGGCGAAGTGGAGGAGAAGCCGCCAGAAGGAGTCCTTGCTCCCTACCGCGACGGGCGGATCCGCGGGAGCAAGCGGAGGCGCCGCCATCGTCTCCACCACCGTGCGGAAATCCGCCGCGGTCTGGAACCTCAGCTCCGGCTCCTGCGCCAGCGCCCGCAGCACCACCTCGTCCAGCCGCACGTCGATCTGGATGCGGCGCGACGGAGCTACGGGAAGTGCCGTAGGTCGCTCGCCCGTCAGCATCTCGTAAAGCACCACGCCGAGCGCGTAGATGTCCGCGCGGTGGTCCACGATCCGCACCACGCTCTGCTGCTCCGGCGCCATGTAGGCGGGCGTGCCGGAATGATCGCCGGCATCCCCCGCCAGCGTGGCGATCCCGAAGTCCGCGATCTTCACCCGGCCCTCGCGATCCAACAGGATGTTCTCCGGCTTGATGTCGCGGTGGACAATCCCCTGCTCGTGCGCGTACTGCAGCGCCTCGCAGACGGGAGGAACGATCGCCAGCGCCTGCTCCGGGGCCATCTTCCCCTCGCGCAGGAGATCGCGGAGGTTCACCCCGTTGACGAACTCCATGACGAGATAGAAGAGCCCGCCGGTTTCCCCGAAGTCGTGGATCGTGACGATGTGCGGGTGGCTCAGTTTCGCGAGCAACTCCGCCTCGCGGGCGAAGCGTCCGGCGAACTTCGCGTCCCGCTCGCGTTCCGGTGCCAGGATCTTGAGCGCGACCAGACGGTTCAGCGATTTCTGCCGCGCCTTGTAAACCACCCCCATCCCGCCGCGGCCGAGGCACTCGAGGATCTCGAATTGCGGAAACTTGTCCGCAATCTCCTCCGGCGAGAGCGGCACCGCGGCGGCCTCGCGGGAGGATCCCGCATCGAGCGTCCGCGAGGCCATCGCCTGGGCCATCAGGCAGGCCGGGCAGATGCCGTGCGCACTGCCGGATGGCAGGGGCTTGCCGCACTCGGGGCAGGACGGGGAGTCGTTCATATCCTCAGCGGCGTTCACGGATCGCCCACGAATAGCGGAGCAGGCCCAGCCCGGCCAGAACGAGTGTGACGCCCAAGACGACCAGCATTTTGAACGGCAGCTCCACGTGATGGTCGCCGGTCTTGATGGCAATATACCCCAGCAGGCAGGCGATGAGCCCAGAGACGATGGTGTGGTATTTGGAACGGGTTAGGATCATGGTGGCTTCGTGGTTTGAGGTTTGGTGAAGGCGCTTGCCGCGCCTGATTCCCCTTACACGTCTCCGGACTGTTGTTACCGAAATCTCCGCGAAGCGCAGTCCGATTGATGATTGGAAGATTGGTAATCGGTGATTTCCCCTCCCTACTCCGAAAGCACGGCGAAGAGCGCCTGCATTTCCTCATCGACGAGATCGCCGGAGACCAAAGTCCGGGAGATCTCCTCCCGCAAGCGATGCCGGTAGCGCTTCCTCAAGCGGTGCACCGCGACCCGCGCAGCGCCTTCCGTCATCCCGAATTGCTCCGCGATCTCCGCATAGCGGATGTTGCCGCTGCTCACGCTGAGGAAGGGCTTCCAACGCGCGAAGTCCTCTTCCTCCGCCGCGAGATCGGTCAGCACCTTGTCGAGCAAGGCCACTGCCCACTCGCGGTCGTAAAGCTTGTCCGGGCTGCGATGGTCGGCCGGATCGAGGCTCAAACCGCTCTCGGCATCCTGCCAGTCGATCGAAAGATGCGCCGCGAATCCGCCCCGCTTCTGCCGATGCTCCCGCCGCCATTCGTTCGCCATGTAGTGCTTCAGCGAGACCAGCAGGAAGGCTCGGAAACGCCCGCGCTCCGGATCGGCGAGACGCAGTCCGCTTCCCTCTAACAGGCTCGCGAAAAAGCCCTGCACCAGATCCTCCGCATCCTGCTCCCGCTGCCCCAGCCGTCGCACGTAGCGATACAGCGGCGGCCAGTAATTCTCGAACAG
>CBFGPU010000422.1:0-3737 GCA_965650715.1 uncultured Haloferula sp.
CCTAGGATTTCCCGCAGCCCTGCTTCCAACCGGAAGCGGGGCTTTTTGTTTCCCGCGATTCGATAACCCCAACCCCTTTCCCGTTTTGCCAATCGTGACCTCGTGTCCCTCGTAAACGAACTTCTCTGACCCCTCCGTCCCGACCGACGGACCCAGAACCTTCCGATCCGGAAGCCTGACCCGGCCCGCCGCCCTTCGCGGCCCGTCGAAATGGCATATCTTGGACCGCGGGAGAACTGTTGTCATATCACAACCATTTCATGGTGACCTTGGTGTAGCGGTAGCACCCCGCGTTGTGGACGCGGCAGCGCCGGTTCGATCCCGGTAGGTCACCCCGATCCCTTCTTCGTCCTCTCATGACCGTGCATTTTCTCCATCGCTGTAGCGTCCTCGTGCTGAACCGGCACTGGCTTGCCATCGACGCCGTATCGCCTGCCGATGCCTTCGGCCACCTGGCCACCGGCACCGCCCGGGCGTTGCGGATCGAGGGCGAGGCGATGCAGGCCTTCGATTGGGACGACTGGCGCTGCCTGCCCGTTGCCCCCGGCATGGAGGTGATCGGCACCACCCGCGGACCCGTGCGCATCCCTACTGTGATCGTGCTCGCTCGCTTCGACCGCGTCCCGATCCACCGCCCGAAGTTCGGCTTCCGTGCCATCTGGGACCGGGATGGCGGGCGCTGCCAGTACAGCGGCAGGAAGCTCCTGCCTTCGGAAGCGAACATCGACCACATCGTCCCGCGCTCGCGGGGCGGGGGAGACGAATGGGAGAACTGCGTGCTCGCCGATCGGGCCGTGAACGCCCGCAAGGCTGCCCTGACTCCTGCCGAAGCTGGCCTTCGCTTGCTCGCCCAGCCGCGGGCACCGCGAGCCGTTCCCGCCACGCTGCGGATCCGCAACCTCTGGAACATCCCCGATTGGGATCACTTCCTCCAACACAACCACCGGACCTGACGGGTGCCGCCGGAAGCGCGCCGCCCGTCAGGCCTTCCAACCCTTCCACGACCATGAACGAAGCCAACATCATCTTCGCCATCCTGGCGATCGCCTTCGCCCTGCGGTTCGCCTGGCTCGAACTCAGCGGCCAGTGATCCGCCCTCGTCCGCCCTTTTCTGCCTCGAATCCCGCCATGAAGACCATTGCTTCAACCACCCTCGAAACCGAACGCTTGATCCTGCGACCACCCGTGCGCGCCGACATTCCCGCCATCGTGCGCTATGCCGGCGACCCGCGCGTCGCGCTCAAGATGACCTGCATGCCTCATCCCTATCACCTCGGCCACGCCGTGGAGTGGCTCGACTCAACCGAGCTTGACCGGGAGAATGGCAATGCCGTCTTCGCCATCGAGCGGAGGTCCGCGCCGGGTCTCATCGGTGTCATCTCGCTCGACCTGCGTTCGGACAAATGCAGCGGCGATGTCGGTTACTGGGTTGGTGTCCCCTATTGGCGGCGCGGCTACGCGACCGAGGCCCTGCGCGAGGTCCTGCGCCACGCCTTCGAGGACCGCGGCCTGCTTTACGTCGGAGCCTGCCACCTGCTGGGCAACTCCGCGTCGGGCCGCGTGATGCAAAAGGCCCGCATGAAGTTCGAGCACATCGTGCGCGGCGGGCTCAATCGCTTCGGCACCCTGCACGACCGCGTGAATTATGGACTTTTCGCCGACGAATGGCGGTTCGGCGGCGGATGAAAGGAAAGGACGGTGTAGCGGCCCCGAAGGCGCGGGGCCGCTACGCCCCGACGGTTGATCTTCGAAACCTCCGCGCGAATTCCTGAGCCGTATGAATCTCTTCATTCCCTGCTATCGTTTCCCATTCTGGACGAAGCCTCGCTTCGCCTGGAAGACCCCGGGTTCCATCCGCCGCCGCCGGCCCCTCTGACATCACCATGAAACCGATCGTCCCTATCGTCCTGAAGTCCGAACGCTTGGTTCTCCGGCCTCCCCTGCCGGAGGATGCACCGCGCGTCGAATGCTTTGTTAGCGATCGCCGCGTCGCCGAGATGACCGCGCTCATCCCGCATCCCTATCCGCGGGGCGGAGCCTTGGACTGGATCCAGCTCAGCGAACGGCAGTGGCTGGAAGGAGTGAAGGCGACCTTCGTGATCTGCCTCCGCGATTCCGGCGAGCTCGTCGGTGCCGCCTCCTACTTTAACGACCGCGCACGTGACAACGAGATCGGCTACTGGATCGGCGTCCCCCATTGGGGCCGCGGGTACGCGACGGAAGCGCTGAAGCGTCTGCTGCGCTACGTCTTCGAAGACCTCGGCGGCCAACGCGTGGACACCTACCACTTCGCCCACAATCCCGCTTCCGGTCGCGTGATGCAGAAGGCCGGCATGAAGTTCATCCGCATGACCCCGCTCGGCGCGACCCGCGATGGCGTCGCCTACGACGACATCCGCTACTCCATCACCGCCGAACAGTGGTCCTCGTCCCAAGCCCTCACTCCACAAACCTGATCTCCTTCATTCTTTCCTTCCCCCCGCGAACAGCGGCACTCCGATTTATGATTTAGAGATTAGTGATTAGTGATTTCCCCAAAAAATGCTTCTCACCTCGGAAGACCTGATCGCCGCCGGCTACGAGCCCGGGCTTCAATTCAAGGACCTCCTCGCGAAGATCGCCGAGTACGAGGCCCGCGGCATCGCGGACCCGAAGTATGCCCTCAAGCTGCTCAAGCGCGACGTGGCACCGCCGCCGGTGAAACACGCCATGCGCGAGAAGCCGGTGTCGCTCTCCGAAGCCATCGAAGCGACCACCAAGGAAGAGCGCGCGAATGTCGAGGCCGTGCGCAAGCAGATGTACCAGCTCCTCAAGACGCCGGTGATCGCGCGCGGCACCATCATGCCCGATGCCTGCCCGGTCGGCGGCAATGCTCCCGCGGTCATCCCCGTTGGCGGAGCCATCGCGGCCGAGAATGCGATCCTTCCTTCCGCCCATTCCGCGGACATCTGCTGCTCGATGTTCGCCACCTTTTACGAGGAACGTAGTAGCGTGGCCAAGGAGCTGGACGCGCTGATGTCCTCGACCCGCTTCGGACCGGAACACCGCCATCTCGACGACCTCGTGCACGATCCCGTGCTGGACGAGAATGTATGGCAAAACCGCTTCCTTACCGGCCTGCGCGACCGTGCCCGTACCCAGATCGCCGACCAAGGGGACGGCAATCACTTCGCCTTCATGGGTGAGGTGGATGTGGACGAGGCGATGCTCGCGCTGCTCCGCCTTACGGGTCACTCCGATCTCGCCGCGAACTTCACGCTGCCACCGGAGGGATCCCGCCGCTATCGCGTGCTCGTGACCCACCACGGTTCGCGCAGCCTCGGCGCACACGTCTTCAAGCGCGGCCAGATCGCCGCGGAGAAGAACGTCGCCCGCATCGCGCAACACATCCCCGCCGCCGCGGCCTGGCTCGATGCCTCTTCCGATACCGGCCGCGATTACTGGCACGCGCTGCAATACGTTGCCCGCTGGACCAAGGCGAACCATCGCGCCATCCACCGCCGCTTCCTCGAACGCATCGGTGGCCACCCCATTGCCGAAGTGGGTAACGAGCACAACTTCGTCTGGCAGCGCGGCGATACCTACTTTCACGGCAAGGGCGCGACGCCCGCTTGGAAGGACGATTCCGGCCGTCCGCAGATCGGCTTGATCCCCCTGAACATGGCCGAGCCGGTGTTGCTCGTGCTCGGCGGCGACCGCGAGGAGTTCCTCTCCTTCGCCCCGCACGGCGCCGGACG
>CBFGPU010000423.1:0-3720 GCA_965650715.1 uncultured Haloferula sp.
GTGGCGGTTCCAGAAATTGTTCAAGTCGCTGGTGTCGCCCTTGAAGACGTTGCGCTCCATCGGGTGGGCCATGTTGCCGAAATAGCGGGGGCTGGACCATGAGCCGGTGTTGTAGTGCTTGGCATTCGAGCGACCGCCTTGCCAGATGACGCCGCCGTATTGCCACATGGCCCACTCGTTCCAGATGCCGTATTGCTCCATCAGGCCGTCCGGGGTGAGGGTGCGGCCCATGCTGCGCTCGGTGCCGGCGGGGCTGTAGAGGGCGATCCAATAGGGGGAGCGGCGGATAATCGATTTTTGCGCGGGGCTGGCATTGCTGAGATTGGAGCGGAGCTTGGCGCTGTTTTCGAGGTAGGTGACGGGAGTGACACCGGTGCGTTGCTCGACGCGCTGGATGAATTTCACGAGGCGGTCGGGCGTGGAGGCGGTGTCGAAGTCGCCGACGAGCAGGATCTTCCGATGGCTGATCCCCCGCGCGCGGGCGACGGAGCGGACGCGGTTGACGAAGGAATCCGCCTGATACGCAGGGTCCTGATCCATGGTCACGAAGTGGTAGGCACCGAGGAGCATGCCCTGGCGGTCGGTGGATTTCAGGAAGGCGGGGAATTTTTCGTCCAGCAGGGGACCTTTTGCCGAGCGGGCGATGAGACCGAGGGCACCGTTGGCGCGCAGGGCGGAGACGTCGTGCTCGGAGTAGCTCGAGCCGCCGCGCTGGCGCTCCTTCGGGTCCCAGCCGGAGACATTGAGAACGGCGGGGGAATCCGCCACGCTGGTGCCGCCGAAACCGCCGCCCCCGCAGGATGAGAGGAGCAGGGCGAGGGGCGCGAGGATCAGCAGGGGTTTCATATGCGGAGCGAAACACGCGGTAGCCGCCGGTGTCCAGCGAGGGAAACCGCGGCGGAAACGGTCAGAAGGGCGGCTAGACAAGTCCCGATTCCGCCCCTAGCGTCCGCGCCGACATGAAACTGCATCTTACTCCCGGCGTCCTGGCTTTCGGCCTCGCCACCCTGATTCCGGCGGCCGCCCAGAACGAAGGCGCCGCGGAGAAGCCTGCTGAAAAACCCGCTGCCGAGACGACCCCGGTGCCTGAGCCTGCACCGGCTCCTGCCGCCCCGATCGATCCGGCGAAGGTGAAGTCCGACTCTTCTTACGGTCTCGGTTTCCGCACCGGCGGCGAGTTTGCCCAGAACTACGGGCAGTTCGGCATCACGCCGGAAGACATCGAGACCGAATCTTTCCTCAAGGGTTTCCTGACCGCGTTCAAGGGCGACAAGCCGGAAGTGTCCGAGGAGAGCCTGAAGGCGTCCATGCAGGCGCTGGGGGACATGCTCCAAGCCCGCGAGAAGGAGCGCGCCGCGAAGAATCTGGAAGAGGGCAAGAAGTTCCTGGCCGAGAACGGCAAGCGCGAGGGCGTGACCACGACCCAGAGCGGCCTGCAGTACGAAGTTATCAACAAGGGCGGCGACAAGAAGTACGTCGCTCCGAAGGAAGGCGAGCCGGAGAAGCAGTTCATGGTGAACTACAAGGGCACGCTGATCGACGGCACCGAGTTCGATGCCTCCCAAGGCGGCCCGGTGGCGATGAGCCTGCAAGTCATCGACGGCTGGAAGGAAGCGCTCACGACGATGCCCGTCGGGGCGAAGTGGAAGCTCTTCATCCCGAGCGAACTGGCCTACAAGGACCAACGCCGCAGCGCCGAGATCGCGCCGAACAGCGTGCTGATCTTCGACCTCGAACTGGTGGACATCAAGGACGCGCCGGCGAATCCGCACGGCGGATTGCCTTTCCCGATGCCGGAGGGGGCTCCCGAGGGCGAGTAATCCCGGATTTTATCTCCAAAGGCCCGCGGGGAACTTGATCCCCGCGGGCCTTTTTTGTGTCTTCATGGCATGAAGCTCACCTACTACGGGCACTCCTGTTTCGGCGTCGAACTCGCGGATGGCACGAAGCTCCTTTTCGATCCCTTCATCACGCCGAATGAACTGGCGAAGGACATCGACATGGAGGCGATCCCGGCGGACTACGTAATGCTGACCCACGGGCACTTCGACCACATGGCGGATGCGGAGGCGATCCTGAAGCGGACGGGGGCGAAGCTGATCGCGAATTTCGAGATCGTGTCGTGGTACGGCGGAAAGGGGATTGCGAATGCGCACCCGATGAATACCGGGGGTGCCTTCCCATTCCCCTTCGGTCGGGTGAAGGCGGTGAACGCGGTCCACTCGTCGGTCCTGCCGGACGGGACTTACGGGGGCGCGGCGGTCGGCTTCATTGTCGAGGCGGGCGGCGCGTCCTTCTATGTTTCCGGTGATACGGCGCTGACGCAGGACATGAAGATCATCGGCGAGCGGCACGCGCTGGAGTTCGCGGTGATGTGCATCGGCGACAATTTCACGATGGGCGCGGAGGACGCGGCGATCGCGGCGCAGTGGACCGGGGCGCGGACGGTGGTGGGGGTTCACTACGATACCTTCCCGCCGATCAAGCTCGACAAGGCGGCGGCCCATGCGGCCTTCGCGGCGAAAGGGGTGGAGCTGTTGCTGCCGCGGATCGGGGAGACGATCGGGGTCTGAGTGTCGGAAAGTTGGGCCGCGACGCGTTGGGCGTCGCGGTCTGTTTGTTTGGATGGAGAGGGGAGACCGGAGGCGGATCGGGGGTTCCTTGTCCCCCTTCAGGGGACGTTTCTGGGCACGGTTACCCAGGGTTGCGCTTCGCTCGCCCTGGGCTACTTCCCGGTCGCCCCTTTGGGGCTTTTGAGTCGCTCTTACTCAAGGCAATCGACGAGGGCGGCGAGGACGAGGTCGACGTTGGCTTGGGTGGCGGAGTGGCCCATGAGGCCGATGCGCCAGGCCTTGCCGGCGAAGGGGCCGAGGCCGGCGCCGATCTCGATGGAGTAGTCGTCGAGGAGCTTGGCGCGGACGGCGGCGTCATCGGCACCTTCGGGAATGTGGATGCAGTTGAGGGTGTGGAGAGAGTGCTCCGGGACATACTTGATGCCCATGGATTCGAGGCCGGCGCGGAGGCGGCGGTGGAGGCGGGCGTGACGCGCGTGACGGGCTTCGAGGCCTTCCTCGAGGACGATGACGAGCGCCTCGTGGAGGGCGTAGATCATGTTCACCGGGGCGGTGTGGTGGTAAGCGCGCTTGCCACTGCCTTTGTAGTAGTCCTTGAGCATGGAGGTGTCGAAGTACCAGCTCTGCACCTTCGTGGTGCGCTTTTCCATGGCTTCCAGGGCGCGCGGGGAGAAGGAGACGGGGGAGAGGCCGGGCGGGCAGGAGAGGCACTTCTGGGTGCCCGAGTAGATGCCGTCGATGCCCCATTCATCGACCTTGAGCGGATGGCCGCCGAGGGAGGTGACGGCATCGACGATGAAGAGCATGCCGGCATCGTGGAGCAGGTCACCGAGCCCTTCGAGGGGTTGGAGGGCGCCGGTGGAGGTTTCGGCATGGACGATGCCGAGGGCCTTGGCCTTCGGGTGGTTCGCGATGGCCGCCTTCAGCATGTCCATGGGGAAGATCTCGCCCCAGGGGACATCGATGCGGTGAACGGTCACGCCCGCGCGTTCCATGACATCCACCATGCGGCCGCCGAAGACGCCGTTCACGCAGACGATGGCTTCATCGCCGCGCTCGAGGAGGTTCGTGACGACGCATTCCATGCCTGCCATGCCGGTGGCGGAGACGGGGAAGGTGAGGGCGTTGTCGGTCTGAAAGACTTTCC